>JACSSI010001239.1 GCA_014879345.1 Anaerolineae bacterium
CCATCCCCTTTGCCCAATTGTGTGAACGCTTTCCCCTGGCAGAAGACCAGGCCGTGCTTGCATACGCACAAAGCCTGGCGTTTATGGAATATATTCAAGACCGGTATGGCAATAGTGGCATCCAACAGATCATTGCCGCTTATGCCGATGGCGGTGATTGTGATTCTGGTGTGGCACAAGCATTGGGCATAAGCATGGTAGAATTAGAGCAATCCTGGCTGCAATCCCAACAAGTGAGATCGCCAATGGCGCAGTTTTTCTTTGAAAATGGCGTGTGGCTCATCTTGCTGCTGGGTGGCTTTGTGGTAGCGGCACTGCTGTTTATGAAGCAATAATAAAATTATGGCAAAAGCAAAATTTAATCAAGACAATCCTCAAGAAAACATTCAAGATTTATTAAAGCGTGGCACACAACTTTTGCAGCGCGGACAAACGCAAGAAGCAACGGCCGTTTTAGAAAAAGCACGCACTCTGGATGGTGCAAACCCGGACGTTGCCTTAAATTTAAGCAGCGCCTACATATTGGCAAAGAAGTTCAATCAGGCCGTCGAAATTCTGGAGCCGTTAAGCCAGCAAGAACCATATAACGCCATGGTCTGGACAAATTTGGGTGCAGCCTATCTGGGCAATCCAATTTTGGCGCGGGATGAAGAACATGAAAAAGCGATAGCCGCCTTTGAAAAAGCGTTCGAGATCAATCCCGCTGCCCCCAACGTAGCCTATAACCTGGGTCTCATTTACCGTGACCGCCAGGAATATGAAACTGCCATTACCTGGTTTAGCAAAGCGATCCAGGCCAACCCCACAGACCAGGATGCCCGGAATATTAAGGCGCGGCTGGAAGAAAAACTGGAAGAGGAAGGGTAAAAAAGTGGCAAAGTTGCAACCTAAAAACCCATGAAAATCTTACTCCAACGTGTCTCTAAAGCCCGCGTTACCGTCGATGATAAAATTGTCGGTGAGATTGGGCGTGGCTTTGTGATTTTACTGGGCGTTACGCATACAGATACCCCACAAGAGGCAGATTGGCTGGCTAATAAAGTTGCCGGAATTCGCTTATTTGAGGATGATCAGGGGAAAATGAATGCGTCCCTGGCAGATGTGGCGGGTGAGTTATTGGTGGTGTCGCAGTTTACTTTGTATGGCGACGCGCGAAAGGGAAGGCGACCCTCGTTTACCGATGCTGCCCGGCCTGAACAGGCAGAACCGCTTGTCGAGTATTTCTGTGAAAAGCTGCGCGAAAAAGGGTTCACAGTTGCCACTGGTGTGTTTGGAGCCGACATGCAGGTGGAAATTCATAATGATGGCCCGGTCACATTGATGCTTGAGCGCTGACCCAATTTAAACCAATCATAATTTCAGGTTTGTAGTAACCACTTATGAACTTTAAATAATTATTCCGGTAATCCCCTCTCCCCAGCCCTCTCCCCAAAGGGGCGAGGGCGCCAACGTCGGCGGCTGAGCCTGTCGAAGCCCTCTCCTTTTGGGGGAGGGTTAGGGTGGGGGTAAATGGTAGTGATGCGTTACCGAATTAAATTTTTAACA
>JACSSI010000134.1 GCA_014879345.1 Anaerolineae bacterium
GGAAAAGCTACCCGCTTTTATCCAGGCATATACCTGGCGCGATCTGTGTTCCGAGTGGATGTTACGAGCCAGCGTTGCTCGGGAATTGCCAGTGTCGGTGGAATCCGTCGGCGGTTTTTGGCTGCGTGCGCAGGAGATTGATTTATGCGGCATTGACCGGGTGGCTGGTTCCCTGATCCTTTCGGTCTGTCTCTGGGATGATACACCCAAGCAGTTGGATGTGATGGCCGATCTCATTGAAAAGACCCACCTGGTTATTCCCGAAATGGATGATCGGGAGTGGCAGGTTTATTACATTGGTTTTTCGGCTGCGGGTTGGGAAGAAGGGGTAGAGGCTGCCAGTGAGCAACTGGCGGCCAGTAAGACCAAAAGTCAAGGCAAGTGGCGCTCTATGGGCGTTCGCTTGTTGGACTTGGAGACTGTTGACGCCAATTTGCAGCAATGGTCACGTTAAGAGAGGTTTCCTAACAGCAAAAAAGCCAAGTGCCTGCGACAACACTCAGCTTTTTCGCTGTTTGATTCATAGCAACAACCACATCGTTTGCTGAAACTGGGTATTGGGATGACTCGCTTCAGACAGGCCCCTTTATTGGGGAGGGGGACTTTGTGTCTCCATAGTGGTTGTTTCTTTAATAAAAAGATAGCACAGGCCGATCCCTGCGTCAATGGATCGGATGTTCTGAAACAAGTATCAGCGCAGTTTGAGGTATCAATGCCTGCTGGTTTGCCTAGACAAGCCAGTAGACATTGGTTTCTCAGACAGGGTGTTTGAGTACCAGACGCAAAAAAGCCCGTGCGGCAAACACAGGCTTTTTTTACAGTATTGATATCCGGTTTAACTGCATACTTCCCAGGTTTTTGGTGCGACAACACCGAAACCTTTTTTGAAGCCCCTTCATTGGGGAGGGGGGAGCTATGTCTCCTGTGCAGCTTGTTTCATTTAGGAGGATAACACAGGCGGATCGCCGTGTCAATCAGATCATGTGTTCGTAAGATCGAAGACATGGGTGGTGATTTGTCTTGTTGCCTGTCATGGACGGCTCTCTTGTCACACCTTCGGCACAACTTCTTGAGGCCAATCGGCGGCTGCATGCCCTGCGTGATCAGATTCAGGATCAACGTCAGCTAGCCGTAACTACCGGAGCGCAAGCCCTACATTCTGGCGGCTTGCCCGGGCAGGCTGAATTGCCTTCAAGTGCTGTGTCTCCCGTGGAGATAGCCACTTTATTGCCCCCGCATCTTGGGTGGGGTAGTGTGCCGTTAACGGCCGTTTTGCGCCGCCAGCAACCAGCAGCCAATTCTGCCGAGGACAGCCAGATGTGGCTCGCTTCTTTGCAGGAAGCGTGTCATCAAGCACCTGCTGACAGCAGGTACTCCAATAACCAGACCTCAATCCGTACCTCGTTTTCACCCCAAGCCCTATCAACTAATGATACCGTTAAGCTCTACCCGGATATTGGCCTGGCTATGCTGCGCCAGGAAATGACGGCACCAGGACGCCTGTGGATGATGCTGCGTTATATGGATAAAGAAGGGCGTGGCGTTCTTCGTATAGCCAATATGGTGGACATCCTCACACCAAAATCTTCAAAGCTACGTCTCTGTGGCAATCGTCAGCTAAGAAACTTGCTTAATGACGGGGAAGGGATCTTTTGGACGCGGGATAAAGAGTCTGTCTGGCTGTATTCGGCCGCGAAGGTGGCTTGTTCCTTATCAGTAGAGCGCTTGACAGGCCGTCCCGTAGCGTTGCCGGTGGCGGCCATGACTGAAGGCATTGGTTCGTTTCGTGCTCACTTATACGCTGCCTTCCACAGTGGCCGGACAAAATACACGCCCCAGGGTAAACAGACAACCCCTATCGCCCGCGACACTTTAGCCGGACTAAGCGGGGTGGGGCGGTCTAGCCAGAGAACGTATGAAGATCGGGTTGGCTTGCGGGTGCAGGCTAATTTTGCCATCGGGCATCTAGCAACAAAGGAGAATCAAGAGAAACAAGCGTGGCAGCAGGGGCAAGCCTGCTTTGAACTGAAAGATTATCGCGGTCAACAAGGTAAGAAGGGAAAAAGCTATCTGGCCTGGCAGCTGCCCAACAGCTACATCGGGCAGCACCAGACGCGACCCAAGGGTCGCCAAAAGCGGATCAACTGTGAACTAAAAGACCTGGTTATGAAAGGGATGCCGGGGAACGTTGAGGGAACGGATGAGACGCACAAGCCAGAGAGAACCTATTTTCCAAATGGCAAGTTGGCAGCAAAAGCACATGGTCGTGATCCAGAACAAGATTTGTATTGGAATCGAGGCAGGGCGGGAAACGGCCGTTTTGATTTGTGGCAGATGATGGGGTGACGGTGATTTTTTTTGTGCTCTATACCGGAAAAAAGTTGGACTCATTATAGGGATAAATTCTTGTTCTTCTTTGCTGGTTATGCGAACCGCCAAAAGTTACTGGAGTTAATCGCCTATTAACAGCCGATGCCTACTCAGACAAGGTTCTTAACCAACAACGGTTGGCTATGTTAGCCAGTTTGCCAGGTGCAGCTATGAAACCGAAAGGAATTGTGAGCCTTGCTGACACCCTACTATCTCACTATGGCAAGCATTTTGAGAAAATCACCAAGCTCTGGGACCCGGTAGAAGTGCACTGCGTCTGGGCGCACAAATTGGTAACGCTACTTTACAGTGCTGACCAAACCGATTATGCCCTGCTTTTCCAACTATGGGAACCGGCTGATTTGGCGCACATTGAAGCAGGGCTTTTGGCGGCTGGGATACCTTTACGCCAGCAGAAGTTTGCCTTAAAAGAAAGCAATCCGCAGAAGTGGCGGCAGTATCTGCTGGGCGTTTGGTGACGAAAGCAAGACCGACCGGAAGTGGCTGCTTTGTATGCATGCCATCAAGTTGTTGATGGCTCGTCGCCAACTAGCCGAATTTGTAGTCACCTATCCCGAACTGAAGCTGCCGGTGACCTTTGATAATTGGTACACCCAGCTCTCTCTCTGGCTATATCGACCAAGAAATAGGCTTGCCTTACGTAGGCACCCTGGCCAAAGGTGAGACAAAGTCAATCTCCAAAGCGGCCAGGAAACGCTCGAAACTTTCAGTCAGCGGTTCAAAAAAGAACATCTAGCCGTCGTTGAGTCTGGGCACAAAAAGCTATTTCACAAAATTACTATTCCCAACAAGGGAGAAAAGGAAAGCTACATAGTTTCTGTCGGACAGTGCGCGTTCATAACATTGGCAAACAACGCCTGGTCATCAATTACAGCCAGGCTGACCTGTCCGATTCGCCTCGTTTCTACATCTCAAACCGCTTGCTGTGGCAAGCTGCCGGGATAACGCGTATTCGTCGCCATCGCTGGCCCGTTGAAGTCTATTACCAAGAGGGCAAGGCTGAGGGCTTAGACCAGTATCAGGTTCGGGGCTTTCAGGCTGTTACTCGCCATGTTGGCCTGGTCGGCGTCGCCTACAGCTTACTGCGTGCTGCACCCCATGACCCGGCTCTCCAGCACAAGCTTCAACGTCAACTCAAGTACAATAGTACACCCGCTTGGCGGCGGGCCACCCAGGCTCAGAGCCTTTGGAGTCTGGGTAGCCTGATTGCTGCCGGTCTGGATCAAGACCAGACTTTGGACGCTGTTCTGGCACTCTTGCTGGCCAAGGTTTACGCTTAAATATCTGCTTGCCCGATAACTGAAGTGGTTCGACTCTACCCAGCCAGCTTTGTTCTGGCTGGGAATGGGTGCGGTTTGCCCGTACCCAAGAAAATTCATTCATTTATGTTATTCTTAAGGTTATTTTATGTCAAGTAAAAGTTGAGTTATAATTGTGAACCGTAGGGACACGTTATCTTGAAATTAACAGCTAACAAGCGGCTATCTTGTAGGGAAAAACCTGTCAACCCGAGCCTGCATTATCAAACTTTCCCCGCTACAAATTATAACTTAACTCGTCTACACTCTCCTTGAACTATCCTGATGAGTCGGAAACGGCCGTTATCATTCCCATATTTCACTTGAAGGAGTCACAAGGAGATCCACGTATGTCCCAAGTTGAAGAGAAAACCACCACAACCGGGACGACAGACGCACCAGACAGCACCCGACGCAGTTTTCTGCGCACCCTGTTTGGTACAGCAGGGCTGGCCGCCGTTGCCGCCACCCCTGCCGGTAGAATGCTGGAGGATAAGACAGACATATCTGTTTATACCATTGGCCGGCAAACTGGCGCTGTCCCCGAAATTGATACCGACGCCGATGTCATCACCCGCATGAACGGCGACCTGGCTCGCGCCCTGCAAAAGCAGCCCGCCGAACGCCGTTGGGTAATGGTCATCGACCTGCGTAAATGCGTCGGCTGTCATGCCTGCACCATCGCCTGCGTGGCCGAAAACAAGCTGCCACCCGGCGTTGTCTATCGCCCCGTGCTTGAAGAAGAATGGGGCACCTATCCCAACGTCGGCCGACGCTTCGTGCCGCGCCCCTGTATGCAGTGCGACAATCCGCCCTGCGTACCCGTCTGTCCGGTCGGAGCCACCTTCACCAACGAAGAAGGCATTGTGGAGATGAACTACGAGCGCTGCATTGGCTGCCGCTACTGCATCACTGCCTGCCCCTACTCCGCCCGCACCGCCGACTTTGGTTTCACCTACAACGACGGTCTTCCCATCGCGGATGGGCTTATCATCGGCCAAACAACCGCCGACGATTACGAACGGATCAGCAATTTTGAATACGGCCGGGGCTATGACCGCCCTGAAGGCGAACGTAGTTCCCCTATCGGCAATGCCCGCAAATGCCATTTCTGCCAGCATCGCATCAAAGAAGGTGTCTTACCCGCCTGCGTCACCACCTGCATTGGTCGCGCCACCTATTTCGGTGACGCCAACGACTCCTTTGCTTTGGTGACAGGGTTAATCACCAGCCCCAACGTGATGCGTTTGAAAGAAGAATTAGGCACCGAACCACGGGTCTATTATCTGGCTTAAGGAGACGAATCATGGCAGATACAACTATTGACGCGCGGCCGAAAAAACGCCGCATCCAGTTTACTTGGCGCAATACCGACATATTTTGGGTAATTGGCGTCGTTTTGCTTCTTATCGGCTCCATTGGACTGTACCAACGGATGACACAAGGGTTAGCGCCCACAGCCCTGGGCAGCTACGTACCCTGGGGCCTGTGGGTAGGCTTTTACGATTATCTAGTCTGGCTGGAAGTGGGCAGTCTGCTCGTTTTTACCACGCTGGTCTACCTGGTCAGTTTCAAACGCTTGGCGCAGCTTAAGCCGCTGGTTCTCTTCACCGGCTTTACGGTGCTGCTGATGGCTTTGCTTATCGTCTTGCTGGATCTGGGGCAGGCGACGCGCTTCTGGCACGTCATCATCTATCCCACCTTTAGCTCCATGATCACCTGGATGGTGTGGCTGCACATCCTTTATATGTTCATTTTGGTAGCGGAGCTGGCATTGGTGTTGGGTATCGTAAAGATGAATGAGGCACGCGCAGCGAAAATATTGAAACTGCTGGCCTATCTAAGCCTGCCTATAGGCTTGGGGCTGATTATCGTCAGCGGATCGGTGTTTGGGGTGGTGGCGGCACGGCCGTTATGGAATACCTCTTCCTTGCCCCTGATGTTCCTCGTCTCTTCCCTGGCTGCGGGGAGCGGCTTGATTTTGCTGCTGGCTGTCCTCTTCTGGCCTGACAAAAAATCCACCGACTATGTAGAGGTTGTCACCCGCCTCAGCCGCATTACCGCCTGGTTCCTGCTGGCTGGCATCTTTTCCGCCAGCGTCATCGGGTTCACCACCCTCTATGGCGGTAATCCCTCGCGCACAGCCGCCATGCAGCTCATCCTCACCGGCCCCTTCTGGTGGAGCTTCTGGATCGTCCACGTGCTGTTGGGCGTTTTCATTCCCATCCTGCTTCTCTTCTTTCGCGGCCATCAGCCGAAGTGGGCCGGAATTGCCGCCTTTCTCAGCGTTGTCACCTTCGTTGCCGTCACTCTGAACGTTGTGATTCCTGTGCTGGCGACACCAGAATTGGAAGGTCTGGCTACGGCTTTTGTCCACGCTAAACTCAACTTTGATTACGTGCCAAACCTGATGGAATGGCAGACTATCCTCTTTGTTTTTGGTCTCGGCGGCGTTATTTATGGACTTGGACTGCGCTGGCTGCCCATCCTGGAGAAGAAAAATTGACGATTGACGATTAACGATTGACGATTCTCCTAATCGTCAGTCCAAAATCGTAAATCTCAAAGGTGCTACGATGAATAAAAACGGAAATAAACAACAACCCGAACAACCCAACGACTGCGGCCTGTCGCGGCGTGATTTTCTAAAAATGTCGGCAGCCACCGGCGGCGCGGCGGCCATATTAGGCAGCATGGGTGGTTTTGCTCACCTGCTGGCCCAGACCGAAGGAACCGACACCATTGCGCTGCATGACCCGGCCAACCAGATTTACACGGTCTGTCTGCAATGCAACACCGGCTGCGGCATCAAGGTCAAACTGCTGGACGGCGTGGCCGCCAAAATAGACGGCAACCCCTACAGCCCATGGACCCTGTGGCCCCATCTGCCCTACGAAACACCGGTCAGCGAGATGGGCGGCGTAGAAGGGGCGATTTGCCCCAAAGGGCAGTCGGGTTTGCAATCGGCCTATGACCCATACCGTATTGTCAGCGTTCTCAAGCGCAAGCCGGGCACAAAGCGCGGCGCCGGGCAGTGGGAGACCATTGCCTTTGACCAGGCGATTGAGGAAGTCGTTAATGGTGGCGATTTGTTTGGTGAAGGAGCCGTAGAGGGGTTCAAAGACCTCTATGCCCTTAGCGATACCGATATTGCCAAACAAATGGCCGATGCGGTGAAGAAGATTTGGGATGAAAAAGACCCAGACGCCAAACAAGGGCTGGTTGAGGAGTTCAAGACCACTTTTGCCGACCACATGGATGTGATGATTGACCCGGAACATCCTGACCTGGGACCGAAGAATAACCAGTTTGCCTTTGTCTACGGCCGTTTGAAAAACGGCCGTGCGGACCTCTTCAAGCGCTTTGTCAACGACAGCTTCGGCTCGATTAACGCCAGTGGTCATACCACCACCTGTCAGGGATCGCTCTACTTTACCGGCAAGGCAATGAGCGAGCAGTTTGACCCGGCCACTAGTAAATTTAGCGGCGGCTCCAAGTTCTACTGGCAAACGGATACGGCTAACAGCGACTTTGTCATCTACGTGGGCGCCAATATGTTTGAGGCCAACTATGGCCCGCCGCAGCGTGTGCCCAAAATGACGACCGGCAATATCAATGGCAAACGGTATGTCATTGTCGATCCCCGCTTCAGTAAAGCGGCTTCCAAAGCATGGAAGTGGGTGCCGATTAAGCCGGGTGAGGATGCGGCGCTGGCGCTGGCGATGATTCAATGGGTGGTGGACAACGGCCGTTACAACGCCCCATTCCTCAGCAACGCCAACAAAGCCGCCGCAGCCGCCCAAGGTGAAACCACCTGGACTACCGGCCCCTGGCTGGTCAAAATCAAAGACGGCCAGTCCGGCAAATTCCTGCGCGGTGCAGATTTGGAACTGACCACCACCCGCCCCGAAACCGACGATGAAGGCAAAGAGATCACCATCTATACCGGCCCCGACGGCACAGATTATGCCTTCGACCCCTTCGTGGTTCTGGCCGATGGCGAACCGGTTCTCTTTGACCCCAACAGCACAGAAGTGCCTGCTTATGGCGATCCCCTAGTCGATACCACTCTCAACGGCATTACCGTCAAGAGTGGTTTGCAAATCATCTACGAAGAGTCAAAACGTTTTACCATTGAAGAGTGGGCCGAAATTGCTGGCATCAGCGAGCAAGATGTGGTCACCCTGTCCCGTGAATTCACCAGCCACGGCACCCGCGCCTGCGCTGACCTGCATCGCGGCGTCTCGCAGCACACCAACGGCTTCTATAACGTCATGGCCTGGTACACGCTCAACTGCCTCATCGGCAACGTAGACCACGCCGGCGGCATGATCAAGGCCACTACGTACCAATACACTGGCGAAAAGGCGCAAGGGCCGTTTGTGTTGGGCAAGATGACCAACGGCAAGAATACAAAGTTTGGTACCGACCTCCTGCGCACGGCCACAACTTACGAGAAATCTACACTGTTTGCCGACTATCCGGCGAAACGGCCGTGGTTCCCGCTGGCTACCGACATCTACCAGGAAGACGTAGCTTCCATGGACAGCATGTATCCCTACCAGATAAAAATCCTCATGCTGTACATGAGCGCTATTAACTACGCCCTGCCTTCAGCGCACAAAGTGATTGAAACGCTGGCCGATCCCAACAAAATTCCGCTGATCATCACCAGCGACATTCTGGTAGGCGAAACTTCCACCTATGCCGACTACATCTTCCCCGACCTCTCTTTCCTGGAGCGGTGGGAGTTCCATGGTTCCCATCCCTCTGTACCTTGGAAAGTAGAAAACGTGCGTAATCCAGCCATCAGCATCCCCGGCTGGCCCACCGTCACCGTCTACGGCGAGGAACTGCCCATGTGCGCCGAGGCGATGATGATGGCGATTGCCGAAAAGCTGGAGTTACCCGGTTTTGGTCCAGATGGCCTGGGCGATGGCGTGCCTTTCACCCGGCCGGAACATCTCTATCTGAAACAGGTGGCTAACCTGGCCTTTGGCGAGAAGGAAGACGGCAGCGCTAATCTTCCAGAAGCAGACGATGAGGAGATGCGTATCTTCCGTGAAGCGAGGCGGCATTTGCCTAAAGCGGTTTACGACGAAAAAATTTGGAAGGAAGCCGTGGGCAACGACGATAAACTGTGGCGGCAAACCGTGTACTTGCTTAATCGCGGCGGCCGTTACCAGGCCCACGCCGACGCTTACAAAGGGGATCCGACGACTGGAGATGGCCGTATCCTGGTCAGTAACCCCTATGGTAAGCAGCTAAATTTGTACCAGGAAAAGACTGCGACCGCCATTAATACCATGACCGGCGAGCCGTTCCAGGGCTACGCTGTTTACATTCCGCCGGGTCTCTCCTCCGTAGGTGAAAAGATCGAGGATGAAGGGTATGACATGCATCTGATCACCCACAAAGAAATCATGATGACCAAGGCGCGTACGATTTCCAACTATTGGCTGACAGCTTTGCTGCCGGAAAATCCGGTGCTGATGAACGCCAGCGATGCCGCCCGTTTGGGTCTGGAAGATGGGGATGAAGTGAAAGTTGTCTCCGCCAGCAACCCGGATGGCGTCTGGGATTTGCAAGACGGCACGCAAAAACCAATGGTCAGCAAGCTCAAGGTGATTCAGGGGATGCGTCCAGGCGTGGTCTCCTTTGCCCTGGGATACGGACACTGGGCCAGCGGGGCACGCGACATCACCATCAACGGCACAAAGATCGCCGGTGATGCCCGCCGCGCCACCGGCATCCATGCCAACGCCGCCATGCGGGTAGATCCCCACCTGGGTAACGTGACTTTGCAAGATTTGGCTGGCGGCAGCGCCGTTTTCTATGATACAAAAGTGAAAGTTGTGAAGGCGTAGTAGCAAGTTTGTTGTGTGAAGGATGGTCGGTTGTTATTCTGCCGGCCATCCTTCATGCTTGAGGAAAGAAGATGATTGGCCCGTTAGGAACATCTGAATTGATGATTATTTTGGTAGTTGTTTTGTTGCTGT
>JACSSI010000135.1 GCA_014879345.1 Anaerolineae bacterium
GGGTCTACGGGATCGAGGAGGAGGGTGGTATAGGTGGTAACGGCCGTTATCGTTTGCAAAGCAGGCGCCCGCACATCAACTTCTTCCACTCGCCACACTTCAATGCCCGGTGCCATGCGCCGCATCATCTGCTCTTGGGCAGCTTCGGGTTCCATTCGTTCTGTTAAGTAAATATCAGCCAGTTCACACTCACTGAGATAGCCGAGGGGAAGGGCGGCAGCCAGAGCCATGCGCGGCCGTTTGTTAAAACCCTGTGTATAGGCAATTGGAATTTGGGCACGGTTGAGCGCCCGTTCCAATGTCAGGGCCAAGTCTAAATGGCCGATATAGCGCGTCGCGCCTTTTTTGCGAAAAGTTAAGCGTAATCGTTGTACGTAATTTGCATTCATGCTCCCATTGTCCTTCATCATTTTCAGATGGACAAAAAAAGGTGAAGGGATTAAAGTTGCAAGGTGGCAACCCTGTACTCATTAGGAGCAACGCATGAATTTTTTCGATGTTATCAACAACCACCGTTCCATTCGCCGATACAAATCTGATCCTGTGCCAGATGATGTGTTGCACGAGATTTTAGAGGCTGGCGTTCGTGCTTCGTCTTCGGGCAATATGCAAACGTATTCCATCATTGTCACTCGTGACGCGGCACTACGTCAGCAGCTTTATGAACCGCACATGGAACAAAGTATGGTTCTTGATGCGCCCGTATTGCTAACATTTTGTGCTGATTTTCATCGGATGCGGCGTTGGCTGCACCTCAGTGATGCACCAGATAACTTTGATAATTTTATGAGCTTTATGATTGCCGCCATTGATGCCACGCTGGTCTCTGAAAACGTGGCGTTGGCTGCGGAAGCAAAAGGGTTGGGCATTTGTTACATGGGCAGCACGTTGGCAAACTGTGACCAGATCGGACGCATTTTGAAGCTGCCGCAGAATGTGGTGCCGGTTGTTGGTTTTTCTCTGGGCTACCCTGATGAAGACCCTGCCCGGCGTGACCGTTTGCCGATGAGCGGATTGGTTCACCAGGAGACGTATCAGGATTATTGTGACGATGCCATTCGTGAAATTTATCATGAGCGAGAAACGAAAGGTTGGAACCGGTACATGTCTTACCCTGAACTGCGCCAACGGATTGAAGGCTCGGGCGTAGAGAATTTGGCGCAAATTTACACGGTGCTTAAATACACCAAAGATTCTCACCGCGAATTTGCACAAACGGTGCTGAATTATCTTCAAGACCAGGATTTTATGAATAATGAGTAGACAACAACGGCCGTTCCTCCCCCTCCAATCTATCATTCTCTTTGTTGTAGTGAGTTTGCTGTTTTCTGCTTGCGAACGCCCCGATCCGCAAGTTTCGGTGATTGATGTGAATGGGGAGAACCCGGCGGTGATTGGGGAGGCACTGGCACCTGTGCCGCCAGACAGCGCCGTGAACGCCGACATCCCGCCGACGCCGATTATGCCAGAAATGCGTCTGCCTACCCGTGCTGTTTATGAAGGTAATCCCACGCCTGATCCGCCCCATACCAGTCCTGTAAACCTTGAGAATGGGGTGGCGCCACATGTAGTGAACCCTGGAGAGACGTTGGCTTATATCGCTCAGATTTATGGCGTGGATGTGGCTGATTTGGAAGCATTGAATGGGGTAACGGCCGTTGACGTGCTGCAAGTTGGGCAGGAAATTATGGTACCCAGCCGCATGGACGCCATTGGCCCCAGCTTCAAAATCATCCCGGACAGCGAACTGGTGTATGGACCGGCAGCGAAAGGGTTCGATGTGGCCGCGTTTGCCGGGGAATATGGCGGATTTTTGCTGGCCTACACGGAGGAAATAGAAGGCACAGTGTTGACCGGGCCGCAGGTGGTACAGCTAATCGCCGACCGGTTTAGTGTCAATCCGCGTTTGCTGCTGGCGGCATTGGAATACTCGTCAGGCTGGGTGACAAACCCTGCGCCTCCTTCGACAAGCTCAGGAATCTATCCGCTTGGTTATATTGACGACAGCATTCCCTCGCTTTACTGGCAGCTTTACCGGGCTGCGAATCAGCTCAACTGGGGCTACTACGGCCGTTCTGAAGCAGGCATGAGCGCCATCACATTAGCCGACGAAACTAAAATTGCCTTCGCTCCCGACATCAATGACGGCACGGCTGGCGTGCAAACGTTTTTAGCTGGTCTTACGAACACGACCTACGATTCCTGGCTGCAAGCGACAGGCGCGACGGGTTTCTTTGCCACCTACGACAAACTTTTTGGCAATCCCTTTGCCTACACGGTCGATCCGTTGTGGCCGAGTGATTTACGCCAGCCACCGTTGCAACTGCCGTTTACTAACAACGATACCTGGTATTTCACAGGTGGGCCGCATGGCGGCTGGGGGGCTGGTTCAGCCTGGGCGGCGCTTGATTTTGTGCCACCCGATGTGGAACAAGGCTGTTTACAGTCTGAGGCGTGGGTGACGGCGATGGCGGATGGCAAGGTCGTGCGCAGCGACAAGGGCGCGGTGGTAGTGGATGCCGACGGCGATGGTTATGCTGGCACGGGCTGGGCCATTCTCTACATGCACCTGGAAGGGCGCGACCGGATTCCGGTCGGCACGTTTGTGCAGACGGGAGACCAACTGGGTCATGCTGCTTGTGAAGGCGGCTTTTCAAATGGGACGCATGTGCATGTGGCTCGGCTGTATAACGGCCGTTGGGTGTCCGCAGATGGCCCCATTCCCTTTGAGATGGCGGGCTGGGTCTCGCAAGGGCTGCAACGCGAGTATGATGGCCTGCTCATTCGCGGCGGCATCCAAAAAGAAGCCTGCGATATCTGCCAGGATGAAATCAACAGCGTAACGGCGGATTAATCGTCAATCTAAAATCGTCAATCGTCAATCGTCAATCAATGCGCCAGCATCGGCCCTAACGGCCGTCCGCCAATCAGGTGCAGGTGCAGATGGAACACCTCTTGCCCGCCATGCGCGTTGCAATTGATGATGAGACGGTAGCCGTTCTCGGCAATGCCCTCGTCTGCGGCTAGTTTTTTCGCCACCAGCAGCAGCTTTCCCGCCACCATCTGGTCTGCGTCTGTCAGGTCATTGACTGTGGGAATCACCTTGTTTGGCACAATCAAAATGTGGGTTGGTGCTTGCGGGTTAATATCCCGGAACGCCGTCACCTCATCATCCTGATACACAATATCGCCTGGAATATCGCCACTGATAATTTTTGAGAAAAGCGTTGTCATGGGTGTTCCTCCTGATGATTTTGAAGATTAATAATTGAAGATTAAAGCGATCACAAATCTTTAGTCTTCGATCTTTAATCATTGTTTTTGCCAATTTTAGCCGCTACTGCCACGCTCCACAACCTGTTATAATTCTTCAAGAGAGTAAAAATTATGCCCACGAGACCATTACGCAGCGTCACCCCAGCCATCGACATTTACATCAAATTAGCCCAATATCCCATCCTGGCTGACCAAATTCGGGTTAATATGCGTCAGGAATTGTTCCGACGGGGCATCATCTCCCAGGCGGAGTTTGAGCAAATTGTGCGCACGCAGGCAACCGCTTCCCAACGGCGTGAAGGCTTGGGTGAGACGTTAGGGCAAGAGGAAGCGGGTATCTGGCAGCGGCGTAAAGATCGTATCCGCGATTATCTGACAGACGCTTATTTTGCCAACAATCTTGGCAGTGCTCTGGTCTTAAAACTTATTGATGAAGCATTAAACAATAAGCCATCGGTTAACCGAGATATGGAACTTAACTTCAACCCGGAAATTGCACCCTGGGAGCTGCTTTTCCGGCAGGGCGAAAAGTATGAAGCCCTATCCCAGCCGGAACGGGAACAGATTAAGCATCATCTGGAAGAGATCAAAGTGGTGCTTATCAAACGGCTCATTAGTGATCAACTGCCTTTTATTGGGGTGGCTCGTAAAGCGTTTACCATTGCCGATTTGCGCCAAATTTACCGCAATCGCATTGGCTCAGGCAAAATTGGCGGTAAGGCGGCGGGGATGCTGCTGGCTCGCCGAATTTTGCGCAAAAAAGACCCTGAACTTGGCCCCGATATCAGTGATTCTATCAACATTCCTGATTCTTTTTTTGTGGGTACTGAAGTAATTTATGATTTTCGCTTACTCAATAAGCTTAATCATTTTATGAATCAGAAATATCGGCCGTTGGATGAAATCCGCGACATGTATCCCAAAATTGTGGAGGCACATCTTCGGGGTGAGTTTCCTGAAAATATCCTGGAGCAACTGCGTGAGGTATTGGAGCATTTGGGTGATTCGCCTATCGTGGTGCGCTCATCAAGTTTGCTGGAAGACAGTTTTGGTTTCTCGTTTGCCGGTAAATATGAAACGGTGTTCTGTCCGAATCAAGGGAATGATGAGGAGAATCTGGAAGCATTGCTGAATGCGATCCGGCGAGTTTATGCCAGCACGCTTAATCCAGACGCGATACTGTATCGGCGCAAAAATGGCATGA
This sequence comes from Anaerolineae bacterium, assembly GCA_014879345.1. Lineage (GTDB taxonomy): Bacteria > Chloroflexota > Anaerolineae > Promineifilales > Promineifilaceae. The sequence continues at coordinate 4,481 of JACSSI010000135.1, forward strand.
TTGATTATGATGAGCGGATGGCGGTGTTGATTCAACCAGTGCAGGGAAAGAAGAACGGCCGTTACTTCTTTCCTACCATCGCTGGTGTTGGCTTTAGTGAAAACCCATTCCGCTGGAACCCCAAAATCCGGCGAGAAGACGGCTTCGTGCGCATGGTTTGGGGGCTGGGAACCCGTGCCGTTGCCCGTGTTTCCAGCGATTACCCGCGTATGATCGCCCTCAGCAATCCCCAACTGCGTCCTGAAACCACGCCCAAACTCATCCGCCAATACGCCCAATGGTTCATCGACGTCATCGACCTGGAAGAGAACAAATTCAAAACATTGGCTGTCAACGAAATTTTAAGCGCCGATTACTCAGACCTGCGTTATATCGCCTCCGTCGATAAAGGTGATTACATCCAGGAACTAGTTTCCGCTGCGTCCGCCAATGGCGATACCCGCTTCATCCTCACCTTTAACTATCTAACCCGAGATCGAAACTTCGTGAAGTTGTTCCGGCTGGCGCTGCGTCGCCTCGAAGATGCGTATCAGCGTCCGGTAGACGTGGAGTTCACCGTAGACATCATCCCCAACTATCCCTATCCAGATTACAAACTCAACATATTGCAGTGCCGCCCCCTGAGCCAGCGCAAAGAAGGCGGCATAGTCGAATTTCCCCAGGATGTTCCTGCTGAAGATACATTGTTCACTGCTGAGAATCTCATACCAGATGGCAAGGTGTCTGATATTCGCTATGTCATTTATGCTGATCCAGAAATTTATAAACGTATACCTGACATGACGGTAAAACAAGAACTAGGCCGCGCTATCGGCCGTCTCAATAAACGGCTGGAAGATGAAAAATTTATCCTCATCGGGCCAGGACGTTGGGGCAGCGTCAATCTGGATTTGGGGGTTCGTGTTTCATATGGTGATATTTATAATACAAAAGCACTCATCGAAATGGCCTTGGCCGCTGATGGACAAAAAGCTGAATTCTCTTACGGTACACATTTTTTCCAGGATTTGGTGGAATCTGGCATTTACTCACTCGCATTGCAATTGGGAGAAGGTGAGGCTCAATTTAATCGGGACTTTTTCCTGAATGCACCCAATTGTTTGCCCCAATTATCACCAGATGATTCTTATTTAAGCCCTTATTTACATGTGATTGATATTGCGGCTGTCACCCACAACAGACGCATGAAAATTGTGATGGATGGTTCAATTGACAAAGCCATCGGTTATTTGACGACAGTAGAGTCTACACTAGGTATTTAAGAACGTTAGCACACTTTTATTTCCCACTAAAAAGTGGCGAAGCGGCAAAGGTAAGAGGTTGTAAAGTTGCAGGGTAATTCGATACCCTATCACCTTGCAACGCTGCCACCTTTTAAACCTTGCCACTTTCAAAAGAGGTTGCGCATGGACTATAATGAAGAACTCCGCAGCGTTACACCTGCTATTGATACCTATATCAGGCTGGCTCAATTTCCTATTCTCAGTGATAAAATTCGCAAACGAATGCGCCAGGAACTATTTCGGCGAGGCATTGTGTCCAAGGCAGATTTCTACCAGGAAATTCGCCAGATGGCGATTGCCTCCCAGCGGCGAGAAGGCTTGTTAGACCCTTATGGACAGGAGGAGGCTGTTACCTGGCAGGCTCGTAAAGACCGTATCCGTGATTTTCATAGTGATGCTCTGTTTTCCAACAATTTGGGTATTTCTCTGCTAAATCAAATCATCGAAGAGGTGCTTGCCGAACAGCCTGCACCCTCTAATTCCATTGAATTAACGTTTAATCCTGAAATTGCGCCCTGGGAGCTGCTTTTCCGTCAGGGTGAAATCTATGAGTCGATGCAGGGTGATGCCCAGGAGCAGGTGCAGCATCATCTTGATGAAATCAAGGTGGTGCTGATCAAACGTATGATCAGTGATCAACTGCCTTATATTGGCGTCGCGCGAAAGATTTTTTCTATTGCCGATTTGCGTAAAATTTACAGGCGGCGTATTGGTGGGGGGAAAATTGGCGGCAAGGCTGCGGGTATGATGCTCGCTTACAAGATTTTGCAGCAAACTGACCCTGATTATGGGCCAGATATCAGCCAGCATGTGGGGATTCCTGATACGTATTTCATTGGCACTGAGGTGATTTACGATTTTTATCTCTTGAATAATCTGACTGATATTATGAATCAGAAGTATCGTTCTCTGGAGGAAACACAGCTTGAGTATCCAGAGATTGTGCAGGCTCATTTGGCGGGTGAGTTTCCAGAAGATACGCTGGATGAGCTAGATGCGTTTCTGAAAAAGATGGGTGACAGCCCCATTATCGTGCGTTCGTCGAGCTTGCTGGAAGATAATTTTGGTACGGCGTTCGCAGGCAAGTATGACAGCTATTTTTGCCCTAATCAGGGTACGCATGAAGAAAATATGAAGGTGTTGCTGGATGCGATTCGGCGGGTGTTTGCGTGTACGTTGAATCCGAATGCGCTTGAGTATCGCAGTCGTCACGGGATGACGGATTATGATGAGCGTATGGGGGTGTTGCTGCAAAAGGTGGAGGGGGAGAGAAACGGCCGTTACCATTTTCCTACATTAGCTGGTGTTGGTTTTAGCCAAAACCCTTATCGTTGGAATCCCCGTATTCGCCGGGAAGATGGCTTTTTGCGCCTGGTTTGGGGGTTGGGCACACGAGCCGTTGATCGCGTCGGACAAGATTACCCGCGCATGATTAGCCTGAGCCATCCACAACTGCGCCCAGAGACCTCGATTGCCTCTATACGCCAACATTCTCAATGGTACGTTGACGTCGTTGATTTAGTAGATAATGCGTTTAAATCCTTGCCTGTCAGTCAGGTGCTCACGGTTGATTACCCCCATCTACGACTCATCGCTTCTTTAGATGAGGGGGATTACATGCAGGAAATCTTTTCCTCTGGCAGCCTGGATGATAACCGCAAGTTAATCCTCACATTCGACAAGCTCACTAAAGACCCTAAATTTGGCGATTTAATGCGGTGTGCGTTGCAGCGGCTGGAAAAAGTGTATAACACGCCGGTAGACATAGAGTTCGTCGTCGAAGTCCCAACCAGTGATGAACCCCATTACCAGTTGAAAATTGTACAATGTCGTCCACTGAGCCAGCGAGAGCAAGGCGCAGTCAAAATTCCTTCAGACATTCCTAAAGAAGACATTTTGTTTACTGCACACAAACTCATACCGGATGGGAAAGCGGAAGATATTCGTTACGTGGTTTTTGTCGATCCTGAGAAATATCGAGAAATCCCAGACAATATTATCAAACTGGAATTGGGGCGGGCGATTGGCCGGTTAAATCAACGTTTGGCGCATGAGCCATATATTTTGATGGGACCAGGCCGTTGGGGCAGTGCTAATCTTGATCTGGGTGTGCGTGTCAGCTACATCGATATTCATAATACGAAGGTGCTCATTGAAATTGGTGTACCGCAAGATGGACAAATGCCAGAGCTTTCCTACGGCACGCATTTTTTGCAAGATTTGGTGGAAGCGGGCATACATTCACTGCCGCTGCATTTAGGCAACAGCAACAGCAAGTTTGACTGGGACTTTTTCCGCAATTCAGCCAACTGCCTGGCTCTCATTTCCCCTGATGATGCAGAATTGGCGGATTACTTGCGTGTGATTGATGTGCCGGCCGTTACTGACAATTGTCGCATCAAAATTCTGATGGATGGCGAAGATGATGAAGCGGTTGGTTTTCTCACGCAAAGTCAGGTGATTTCGAAAAATGGAACGGGGTCTGTCTCCAATTTCTAGAAGCTGTTGAATCAACCCCGTTGCCCTTACCAGCCGCTATTTCCGTTGTCGAAAACCGCGAAGCAGGTCCAGTCATAGAAATCACCGAAATCTGGCTGTCCTGGCTAAACGGTCTTACCCACCTCGGTCTTGGGCAGGCCAGGGATGCGCTGTGTTGGCCGGAAGGGGGCGGTTGCCGCATCCAAAACCCGCACAGTCGCATCGCTGCTGAATCAACCAGCTATGACAGTGACCCCGCTTTGCGCCTCACCTATCCCTGGCCTGGCGTTTCAACGGCCGTTTCCCGATAAAGAGTAACTATTTCAAAATAGCAGGCAAATAAACCCATTTCACTTCAGGGAAAACGGTAAATAGCTGCGAATCTGAAGAAGCTTCTACATCAGGGCTGTAAACGGTGATGTTGGCACTGCCGATGGTTGAAATATTAGCCTTGGGGATAACGGCCGTTAACTGCGTCGGACTGACATAAGTTGTTGCCAAATCAACACCGTTCCACCGTACCTTGCACGTGGCTGTAAAATTATACCCTTTCACCACCAACACTTTATTTGACGACGATTCATTGACACCGGCAAAGGGCGGCACAAGCTGCGTAATGCCAGGGTCTGCATTCACGACAAGGCGCAGCAACGTAACGGAATAAGGCTCAAACGTATACGTCATTGGATTGGGGATAACGCCCAAATTAATGGGGGGTGCATTTGTTAAGCCATCATTTGGATTGTTGCTGCCATTAAAAGATACCGTCGTGCTGTTTAAGGAATTAGCTTTGACGACATCGGCTGTGCCACCCGGTAAATTGGCTGAAGCACCATTTAGGGCAATACTGGTTGTAATTTGACTGCCAGTTTTATTGATAGCCATCACCGAAACTGTCCAGGGATCAATACGACCGGCATAAACACTTAGCTGAGTTGCTGCATTGTGAGATGAACTGATGGGAAGCATCTCTGAACCAAAACGAGACCATAAGGGAAACACATAATATTGCGGACTGCGAAAATAATTATTGGCTCTCATCAAGCCATACCTGGATGGAACTGAGTTATCCCCATGAGCAAGATCCCATTGATTGGCAATGTCGAACTCATATTTCATCATTTGCCCGATGGTATCAGCCAAATACAAACCGTTCACAGCTTGGGACATACGGTCGTTTGTGTCTTGTCCCTCAACCGCAAACAAATTGTATTCAGTAACCGCAATGGGAACGCGGCGGCCCCCGGCATATTGGTCAAAAGCAGCATCAATATCGCTCTTGATGGTTTGCCATGAACCTTGTGGCTCTGCCAGCATCGTTTGTATATTGCTTTCGCTAGAGCCAAAGCCATATTTGTGAATGATATAGAAATCCATCACATCCCCGGCCTCTTCAATCACCTCATTGCCCCAATTGCTCCAATCACTTGGATCAGGCACCCCG
>JACSSI010000136.1 GCA_014879345.1 Anaerolineae bacterium
CGGCTTCATCCCCTGGGCGCGGCGCTACGGCTCCATCTGGTACGCCGCCTTCTCCCCCATCGGCGCATTTATAGTACAAATCGCAGGCTTTTGGGGTCTGCTCAGAAAGATTTTCAAGAAAGGTATAAACTGGAAAGGACGCATGGTATAGAAATTGTGAATTGTGAACAATTAATAATTAATTGTGAATGGGCGCACCTCATTCACAATTCACAATTCAAAATTCACCATTCATTATTCATATGACTTACTTCGGATTTCTCGCACTATTTGTTGGCATTCCCATCGTTATTTTGTTGATTTTAACATGGTGGGACAAACGACGCGGCATCACCATGTCTGCGCGGTTCGACTCTTTCTCGCCCTGGTGGGTCTTGTTTATTATGATCATCATTGCGGTGATTTACACGACGCCCTGGGATAATTATCTGGTGGCGACCCGCGTCTGGTGGTATGACGTGAATCTGGTAACGGGCTATGTCATCGGCTGGGTGCCGATTGAGGAGTACACCTTCTTCATCGTGCAGCCCATCATGACGGGTTTGTGGCTGCTGTTTTGGATGCGGCGCACCACCAATTCATCATTCATCACTCCTCATTCATCATTCAAAGAAAGCGCTCGGCTGCGGATTGTGGTTGTGGGGATAACGGCCGTTTTCTGGGCAGTCATGGTCGCAATCCTCATCTCCGGCTGGAAACCCGGCACGTATCTGGCACTGGAACTTTCCTGGGCGCTCTTCCCCATCCTGATCCAACTGGCATTTGGCTTTGACATTTTATGGTATTACCGGCGGTTGGTGCTGCTGGGCATTCTGGTTCCCACCGTCTACCTTGCCTTTGCCGACTCGTTGGCTATCCAGGCAGGCACCTGGACGATTGACCCGCAGCAGTCGCTCAACATCTTCATCGGCAATCTACCAGTCGAAGAGTTCATCTTCTTCCTGCTGACGAATACATTGCTTGTCTTTGGCATGACGTTGGCGCTGGCGGCTGAGAGCCAGCCCCGTTTGCAGCAGTATAAATCCCGGCTTACGCACCAACACGACCCCCAGACAACGGAGTCAACCAGTTAAACGAAGCAAGCCCTCATATAAAATGCAGTAATTGTTTCATTAGTAACTGGCGCAAGTTGAAATCCTATCGCGGTGCCCTACGGCCAAAAATATCATATCCCTTTGTTATTCCTGTTTTGCACAAACTAATATGAAGCACTCCGGTTCGCTTGAAACCGAATCGGATGCTGTCTGGTTCAAACGCAGAGACAGCTTAAATCCCAGAAAATTTGGGAATAAAAATGCGGGTTTTATATATTGACATTTATGCAATCGTATGCTTTAATACGTTATACCGCATACGATTGCATAAATCATTATGTGGTTTGGGATTGGATTGACAAGGAGAAAATACTCCCCTATCATCAGCGTCTTTAATTTTCCCCAATCAACAAGAAGGTGATGATGACTTCTAACACAAGGAAATCAAGTCGAAAAACAGCAACCATGAAAGATGTGGCGCAACTAGCCAACGTTTCTCAAAGCACTGTTTCTCGTGTGTTGAATGATACGAATGAACCAATCCCCATTGGTGAAGAAACGCGCCAACGTGTGATGGATGCCGTTGCCAAACTCAAATATCAGCCAAACCTTCATGCTGGCAGTTTGCGTGGACAAAAAACACAACTAATTGCTATCATGATTGCGGATATCACCAACCCCTTCTATCACGCCATCGTGCGCACTGTGCAAGACCATGCCAATACCTATAACTATGATGTCATGATTGCCAACTCAGATCATACGCGCCAGGGTGAAAAACGGTTTGTGGATTCAGTCATCCGGCGGCCAGTGGATGGGATCATCATGGCACCCTATCACCTCGATGATGACGATTTAGGCGAACTAATTGATCGTACAGGCGCAGCTGTTGCCGCTGTTGGGCAGCATCTCAGACACCCCCAAATAGATATCGCTTACGGTAATGATGAATTAGCAACCTATAATGCGGTGAAATGGCTCCATCAAACAAAAGGCCACACGGCTATTGGCTTCATTGGCGTAACAGATCGCTTTCCTGCAGGCGCAAGGCGGCGTAGAGGTTTTGAACAAGCGCTAAATGATGCCGGTCTAGAGATGGCGTCTAAATATGAACAGGTGGGAGATTGGTCGTTGGGAAGTGGTTATCAAGCGATGCAGCAGTTACTTTCATTACCAGAACCACCAACGGCCGTTTTTGTTGCAAATGATGTGATGGCTATTGGCGCTATGGAAGCCATCAAAAAAAATAATCTCAAAATACCGGATGACATGGCAGTCGTGGGATTCGACAATATTCCCGCTGCATCTTGGGTATATCCGCCACTAACAACAGTTGCTCAGTATCCAGAAAAAATGGGTGAGCAGCTTTCAAAAGCACTCTTCCAACGCATTCACGGTGAATACAGCGGCCCTAGTCGCCGCTTTGAAATTCCTCTCGATTTTATTGAGCGGGAGTCAACATAGAGAACTAGCAACATCAGAATCGGAAATCACCGTCTCTAACTCTATCTCAACTGCATAACTAACCTTTTGTTCAGGTCAGTCAATACTTGGCGTTTATTAACGGCGCGTGAGTCTGTTCGCGTCGATATTTTACAGTCAATCATAAACGGAAGGTTTATGTTGACATAATCAACAAGGAGAAAGTAAGATGAGAAAGTTTTTGTTTAGCATCATTTTGTTGTTGGGATTGATTATAGCGCTTGCCGCATGTGGCGGAACAACTCCAGAAGCTGCTCCAACCGAGGCGGCGGATGCGCCAGCAGAAGCTGTGGATGCACCAGCAGAAGCCGCAGATGAAGTCGCTGCACCTGAGGAGGAAGTGGCCGAAGAAGTAGCTGTGGATCCCAACGCAGAGCCAACTCCAATTGTTAATGCACTCGGTGATTGTGCTGATCCGTTGACTCTCTGGCACGGTCTTACCGGCACGGATGGTGCTGTATTCGCCGTTATGTTGGAAGACTTTGTTGAAGCGAACCCTGATATTTGCCTGAACGCTGAAGGGTATGCTTGGGACACGTTTTTCCAGAAGTATCCAACGGCCGTTGCTGCTGGCACCCCGCCTGATATGGTCATCTTCCATGCTGCTGAGGTCAACCAGATGGCCGCGCAAGGTTTAATGATGCCACTGGAAGAGCTGATGTATAGTGATGGCACCATGAACAAGGATGATTTTAATCCTGCTGTCGTCAACGCGATTACTTACGATGGCAACACCATGGCCGTCCCCTTTGATAACCATGGCTGGTTGCTTTGGTACAATCGCCAACTCATCGAAGATGCCGGTCTTGACCCCGATAATCTGCCCAAGAATGGTGACGAGTTCATTGAATGGGCGCAGATGCTGACGACTGACGTTAACGGCCTGCACCCCAATGAAGAAGGGTTTGATCCAGACAATGTAGATGTATGGGCTATGGAATTCACCTGGCCGCGTTATACCATTCCCACCACACTGTGGCAATTTGGCGCTAGTGTGATGAATGAAGATGCCACAACAGCCACTTTGAACAGCCCTGAAGCGATTGCTGCTGTTCAATACTGGCATGATTTAATGTACAAATACCATGTAGCGCCACCGGCCGTGCCTGGGAAGATGTGGGCTGGCGATCTCTACGCTAATAACCGCCTTGTATTTATGTGGGAAGGTACCTGGACAGGCGGCTTTATGAAAGACAACCCGGATGTGGCTGCTTTGACAGAGGTGGCATTCATTAATTCGCTGGCTCCCGATGGTCACCAGGCCGTGAAGCTGGACTCGCACATCATGGCTGTTCCCGCCGGTGTGGATGAAGATGGTGCCAACAAGGCGAAGGCTTTGATGACTTACCTGGCGGATAATGGTGCCTTCTGGGCAACTTCCGGTCAAGTACCGGCGAAGCTGGAAGTACAACAACTGTCTGAGGTTCAGGAAATCAAGTCGGTGGCTATGGCGGCTGAACAGTTCAACGCCATTGGCAGCACCGATATCCCGCACGAAGCTTTCATTGAAATTCAGACGGCTTGGGAAACGGCCGTTGGTAATGCGTTAGCCAATCCAGATGCAGATATTGCTGCTGAACTGGAAGCAGGCAATGCCCAGATTCAAGCCATCCTTGATCGTCCCTAATTGAATGGTAGGTTGGTATGGTCGTCATTCAGGCGACCATACCAACCTATTTTATTTTCGAGTCAAGAGACTGTCATGGCTTGAAAGGAAGGCGACTTATGACCACTCAGACAGCATCAGCAGATAGCGCAGCGAAAGCCCCTAGCTTACGCTGGAAAAAGTTGCGCAAACAACTTCCAAACTATCTATTTGTCTTACCCCATTTTATATTTTTTGCTGTATTTCTCCTCTATCCAATTGTCCGTGGCCTACAGATTAGCCTTTATGATTGGAAGATTATGCTTACAGATCAAAAGTTTATTGGTCTTGCCAATTATCAGGCATTAATGAATGATGCGATCTTCTGGGAAGTGCTTCGTAACACAATCTACTTTACGATACTGACCGTTGTACTGAACATATTCATCGCGCTTGGGGTAGCAACGGCTCTGAAACAAAATTTCCGTGGTAGTAATTTTTTGAAGGTACTGTTCTATGCTCCGGCAATCTTGTCAGTATCAGTGCTGGGTATTATTGGCATCCGCATTTGGGATACCCAGTTAGGTATTGTCAATTACTTCTTCGTCACTCTGTTAGATTTGCCGCGAATTTCGTGGCTGGGTAACAGGGCACTGGCTATTCCTGCTCTTTCCATTACCACTGTTTGGTGGAGTTTTGGCTTTCCCATGCTGGTGTTTCTGGCTGGTCTACAGAACATCCCTGAACAGTTGTATGAGGCAGCTAAGATAGACGGCGCAGGCAAATTGCAGACGTTTCGCCACATTACGATACCTTTGCTGATGCCCACCATGCTGTTTGTGGTCGTGACACAATTTATTGCTCATATGCAGGTATTTGCCCAACCCTACATTATTACAGGGGGAGGCCCAGGCAACGCAACACGCTCCGTTGTCATGTATCTGTACGAAACGGCATGGAAATTCTTCCGCTTTGGTTATGCATCGGCTATCTCCGTTGTGTTGGCTGTGTTCATGATCTTTGTCACGGTTGTTCTGTTTTCGACACTTCGACGACGCGCTGAATATTAAGCACATAAGGAGACACGCTCATGACTACCACAGTACCCCAAACACCTAAACTCAAAACATCTAGCCCAAAATCTGCTCGTTCCAAGGATATTCGACGTACGTTAGCGATGTGGGCGATTCTCTTTCCAATCGCCTTTGTCGTCATCGTCCCCCTAATTTATACGGCTTCGATGGCCTTTACCTTAGAATCAAATCAGTTGAATTTTCCGATTGAGTGGATTCCCCAGCCGCCGACATTAGAAAATTTCAAACGCATTTTTGCTGATCCAACGCTGCCTATTTTGCGCTGGTTTTTCAATAGCCTCGTTGTTTCCATTATCGGCACATTGCTCATTGTTTTCTTTTCTTCGCTTAGTGGTTACGCATTTGCCCGCCTGGAGTTTCCCGGCAAGAATCTCATTTTCTCGATACTCATCTTTAGCTTGATGATTCCTGGGGCAATCACCTTGATTCCCGTCTTTTTGCTGCTACGCGACTTCAAGTTGTTGAATACATATGCTTCGATTTGGCTGCCAGCTTCGGCCTCGGTGCTGGGCATTTTCTTGATGCGCCAACACTTTTACTCGATTCCATCTGATATTGAAGATGCCGCCGTTGTAGACGGTGCTGGTCGTTTTCGCATTTACTGGCAAATCTGTTTGCCGATGGTGCGCGGCTCGATGGTGGCTGTGGCTATTTTCTCGTTCCTGGCTCTGTGGAATGATCTCTTCTGGCCCCTGATCGTACTCAGCGACCGCAACATGCTGACACTCCCGGTCGGGCTGCTGGTTATCCAGCAAGGCAGTTATGTGCAGCGCGGCCTGGCTTTTGCTGGCGCTTTTATTGCCACTGTGCCAGCCCTTATTTTCTATGCACTCTTCCAGCGCAAGATTATCGCCGGCATTACGACAACGGGTATGGCGGGCCAATAATAACCAGAGTCTGGCATTATTGAATACATTGTCACAAAAGCAATTTCAAAACTAGCCGCTTTGGCTTCGACAGGCTCAGCCGCCGCTAGTCACAAAATGTTAGAAGGCTTCTGTTACGGTGTATTCCATCGTCGCTAAAAATAAAAAAGGTCTTTAGGATTTGCTGGGGTTCATGTCATTCTGAACGCAGTGAAGAATCCCGTACCTCTGGGATGCTTCGTTTCACTCAGCATGACGCGCGTAAAACCCCATGAATTCCCAAAGATACAAATTAAAAACTAACAATTTCTGCGTCAATATATCGTTGGCGTTGATAAAACATGGGAGGTTCTGGTATGGCGTCTTCAAAATCACAAATATTAATCGATACAAAGCGCACCATCGCGTCAATTTCCCCGCTGCTTTTTGGCGGCTTTGTGGAGCATATGGGTCGTTGTGTGTATGAGGGGATTTATGATCCTGAGTCACCGTTAGCGGATGAACACGGCTTCCGCACTGATGTTTTAGCAGCATTACGCGATCAGGGGTACACCACGATTCGGTATCCAGGTGGCAACTTTCTCAGTGGTTATAACTGGTTGGATGGGGTAGGGCCAAAAGATAAACGTCCACGGCGGCGGGAGTTGGCCTGGCAATCTATTGAAACCAATCAATTTGGCACGAATGAATTTATGGAATTTTGTAAAGCGATTGATGCCGCGCCCATGATGGCTGTCAACATGGGTACAGGCACAATCCAGTCTGCTTCTGATTTGGTGGAATATTGCAATGTGGAGGGCGGCACCTATTGGTCAGACCTGCGAGCCAGTCATGGCGCTCGTGATCCGCATGATGTGCGTTACTGGTGTGTAGGCAATGAGATGGACGGGCCGTGGCAAATTGGTCATTTGGATGCGGTTACTTATGGCAATAAAGCGTTGGAAGCAGCCAAAATGATGAAGTGGCAAGACCCCACCATCAAAACCATTCTGTGTGGGTCGTCCAATGATTATATGCCGACTTACCCGGAGTGGGATCGCACGGCGTTGGAGATTGCCTGGGAGCATATGGATTATCATTCCATGCATTATTACACCGCCAACCACGATGGTGATACGACGAGTTATCTGGCAAGCGCTGTGGCTTTTGAGCGCTTTGTGAATACGTTGGAAGGGACGCTGCGCTATGTGAAGGCGAAGCGGCGCAGTAAGCATGATGTGTATCTGTCGTGGGATGAGTGGCAGGTGTGGTACAGCCAGATGGATTTGGTGCAGGGCAATTGGACGGAAGCGCCGCATATCGCTGAGGATGTGTATTCTTTGGAAGATGCGTTGGTGGTGGCACAGTGGCTTAATGTTTTCCTGCGTAAGAGCAATGTCCTTAAGATTGCTTGTGTCGCTCAAATCGTCAATGTTATTTCCTGGTTACAAACACGTAATGATGGTTTGCTTAAACAACCTTCTTATTATTCCTTCAAGCTTGTCAGCAATTTGGCGCGTGGGGAGGCATTGGATGTGCTTGTTAAAGCGCCACTGGTAGAAACGAAGCAGTATGATGGTGTGCCAGCTTTGGATGTTTCGGCCAGTTATGATGCAGAGGCAAAGACGGGTGCTGTGTTTATCGTGAATCGCAGCCAAACGGAAACGTTGGTTACGGATGTGGTGTGGCAGGATACAAAGGGTGTGCAAATTGAGAAGGCGTGGCAACTGGCGGACAGTGATGCGAAAGCGTTCAACAGTTGGGATGCGCCGGATCGGGTGGTAGCTAAGGAAATTACGGTGCCGGTTGTGGAAAACGGCCGTTCTACCCTCACCTTGCCTCCCCTTTCTTTCACTGTCTTATCTACACGTACTGCATAAAAAAGGAATCAATTTATGAATACCCAGCGGGTATCTTTAGATGGCAATTGGGATTTCCAGATCAGCGCGGATGATCGGTTGGAGAATCCTGCGGATCAGGCATGGCGCACACTTATTGTGCCGATGCCCTGGCAGGCGCAGGCTGAGGAGCTGCGCCTTACCAGTGGCACAGCGTGGTATCGTCGTACTTTTGTAGTAGCGGGAGAGAAGCTGGAAACGGCCGTTTCCCAATCAGCTATCCTCCACTTCGGCGCAGTCGATTATCAGGCGACGGTGTGGCTAAACGGGGCGTTGGTTGGCGAACATGAAGGGGGCTATCTGCCTTTTGCATTTGACATCATCAACCTGCTGCATGAAGGGGAAAATGAGCTGTTGGTGCGTGTGGTCGATGCCACCGATGATCGCACTCGTTTTCCAGACTTTCCTTTTAGTGAAGTGCCTCATGGCAAACAAAGTTGGTATGGGCCTATCGGCGGCATTTGGCAGAGCGTGTGGCTGGAATTCCGCCCTAAAATTCATATTGCACACCTAACCCTCAATCCAGACCCGGATCAAGCAGCGATTGCTGTTGAGGTAGCATTAAACAGCCCCGCACAAAACGAATACCAAATTGTATTTGCAGTAACCGACCCAGATGGAAATGAAGTTGCTTCAGAGACATTGAGGCAATCATTGTCTGGTGTTATCAAACTAACTGATGCGCCACAGTTGTGGAGTCCTGATGCGCCGAATTTGTATACGGTAACGGCCGTTTTCCAGCAGCAACACCAACCCGCGCACACCATTCAGAAGGTTTGTGGGTTTCGCACGGTGGCGGCAGAAAACGGCCGTATTTATCTCAACGGGCAGCCGGTTTACCTGCGCGGCGTTCTCGATCAAGCCTATTATCCCGAAACCATTTACACGCCGCCCAGTCTGGAATTCCTGGAGAAACAGGCCAGCGAAATCAAGCGGTTGGGCTTCAACTGTTTACGCACCCACATCAAAATAGAAGACCCACGTTATTACGACGTAGCCGACCGCTTAGGCTTGCTTATCTGGACAGAAATCCCCAATTGGATTCTCTTAACAGAAGCAACCTCTGCACGCGCCAAGCAAACCTTCGCCGACATGGTGAAACGCGATAATCATCACCCCTCGATCATTGCCTGGACACTCATCAACGAAAATTGGGGAACGGATTTGACACGCAACCCCGAACATCGCCGCTGGCTGGCTGATTTTTACCACGAGGCCAAAGCCATCGACCCCACCCGCATCATCGTGGACAACTCTGCTTGCGTGGGCAACGCGCACGTGGCTGGCGATTTGGAAGATTACCATTATTACCGCGCCATCCCGGATCACGCCCGTGAATGGGATGCGTGGGTGGCGGATTTTGCCGGGCGCAGCAATTGGGCCTGGTATGCTGATTTTGAGCAGAACCGCCACGACGATTTGCCCCTGCTGGTATCAGAATTTGGCAACTGGGGACTGCCTGATCCGGAAACGATTCAGGAGCAGGGGAAAGAGCCGTGGTGGTTTGAGACGGGTCATGATTGGGGCGACGGCATCGTCTATCCACATGGTGTGCTTGAGCGCTATCAAGCGTGTGGACTGGGCGACCTCTTCCCCTCTTTTGCTGAATTTGCCCGTCATTCCCAGGCACACATGGCCCGCAGCCTGCATTATGAAATTACGACGATGCGGCTGTATGAAGCCATCGCTGGCTATGTGATCACCGAGTTTACGGATGTGCATTGGGAAGCCAACGGGCTGCTG
>JACSSI010001240.1 GCA_014879345.1 Anaerolineae bacterium
CGGCCAAATCATCCACCACCAGCACATGTCCCTTGTCCTGTCCGCCAGCGTGCAGTGTCGTTACTTCAAAGCGATTGGTGTGCAGCAGTTCGCGACGGTGACGTTCGTCCAAGTCCAAACTGTCTGCCAGACGCTGCACAAAACCACGGCTGACCTGACCGGAGCCATCCCACAAGTTGGCGTCGAGGCATTCGTTATAGTCAATCAAGACTTCTTCTTGATTGAAGAAGCGCCAGTAGCGATACGGCCGCATCACGCGAGAAAGCCGCTTGCTTAACACATAGCCACCTTTGTGCATAGAAAGCTTCAGTCCAGTACGTTCCAGAAAGGTCTGGGTATCCATGTCGGGAACATGTAAATCCAGCACTTTATTATCTTTCACCCAGCGGAGGGTAGGGGTATCCGCCTGGAAAATCTTGGCAAGTGCTTCTTCGTCACCAAAGGAACGAGAAACGATCTGCCACTGCAATTCATTGGGTAGAAACGGATAAGCTAAACCACCACGATTGTCATCAAAACGTAAAACGGTCATCATCATTCTCCTATTAAATTGGGGTTGAAATGGATTGATAAAGGGGAGGGCATGAATTCCCTCGGAAAGACATTAGAAGGGGAAATATTCGTCGTCAGCAGGCGGGCATGCCTGTCCGTAGACTACTGGCCGAAACCAGTAGACATCCACACCAGTTTGCCGTATCTGCTCGTCGCCCTGACAGAATCGGTAACCCAGGTGCAGCCGACCCCACTGCCAACGGCCGTTGCTGCGGTGCAGCGTGGGAACCCGAACACCGACGTAGGCATCATCGTGATCGAGGACAAAGCACCGGTTAACTTCCAGGTGCAACAAGCCGAATCGGGCAGCGTAGGCATCCTCACAAGCGCCATGGTGTTCTTTAAAGCCACATGCCCAGCGGCTGAAAATAAGGTACAAAACCAGGTTGAATAAACGTTGGGTAAACATGAAAAACTCTCCTTTTGGGTTTGAATGGGGGGATAGAAATGAAAAACGGCCGTTATCTTTATGCTGATAACGGCCGTTAAAACAGACTTTTTGATTAGCAGATCAGGCAGATTGACGATGTAACCAGGCAGCCGCAGCTTTCACCACATCACCGTGGCAGGGGCCCGGTTTGCACCAGCAAATAAGTACAGACTGGGTATCAATGGCTTGCAGCGCCTGAAGCACAGCCTCATCACCAGCCTCGATACGCTTCCATAACCATTGCCGATAATGGGGTAGGGTTTGTCCTCGACCGCCAAAATCTTTGGCTTTGAACGGGTTCGCCAAGGGGGATTGCGGCAACTTAGCGTAATTGTTGGCCCGGCCGATGTAGACCCATTGGTCACCAAAAGCGTGATCCAATGCTTGAATAGAACCGTACTGTTTGAAGTTAATAATCTGACACATAACAACAGACCTCCTTTTAGTCATATCAGTCGTAAACAGGGTAAATAAAAAGGCTGGTTGCAGACGCAAAGTCCACAACCAGCCTATTCTCACCAAGCCTTGTAAAAGCTTCACAAAGCCCACGACCGAAGGTCG
>JACSSI010001241.1 GCA_014879345.1 Anaerolineae bacterium
TGCAGGTCTAATTCAGAATCGATTGTGCTGGTATTACAAACCGTGTAAGCATCTGGTAAAACGGAGGATGATTGGGGACGCTCGCTAAAATGAGTACGTAAGGTGACACTTAGTTGATAGAGTTGCCTGCCTGCACGCATGAGATAGCGCATACGCGGGTATATGTTTTGAAATACAAACGGAGATGTTGGTTTCTGAGTCATTGCGGGTTCCTATGATCTGTTTTACGGATACTTTGTTAGATACGCCTAATTTGTGATGGTGACGGCTTTGCCAATCAGGTCGGCTTGACCCACTTCTTTGAGAATGAGGTCGGCCACATCGGCGCGGGCAATCTTGGAGGTTTTGGCGGGGATGTTCTCGCCAAACGCATACACGCCAGTGCGTGGTGTATCGGTCAAACCACTGGGACGAATAATTGTCCAATCCAGACGGCTTTCTTTAACGGCCGTTTCCTGTGTTTCGTGATCATCACGAGTGCTTTTTAGCAGGGTGGCAAAGAAGAGTTTGTTAAACAGCGACAAGGTGTTCCAACTCTCGCCGACACCCATGGCGGTGACAACCATCAGCCGCTTGACGTTGTTCTTTTGCATACTGCTAATGATGTTGATTGTGCCAGTGGTGCGGATAGTCGTTTTTTTAAGTTCAGTTCCCGCGCCTAACGCACAAATGATGGCATCTTGCCCCTGAACGGCCTGGTCTACAGCGGCCGGGTCAAAAACATCGCCAGTGACTACAGCGAGATGGTCGTCTTCAATCGTTAGTCGAGCGGGATCGCGCACAAACGCAGTGACGGCGTGACCCTGTTCGAGTGCTTGTTTTATCAGTTCGAGTCCTGTTTTGCCGGTGGCGCCAAATATTGCTAATTTCATCAATTATTCCTTATGCTTCTGCTTGTCCTGTCCAGAGCTTTGTATCAGGATAGACAGGACATTGGTGATCTGAGTTTCTTGCTCAGGTGTTATATTGGTGGGAATCTCGCTCAACCAGAGTTGGCTGAGTGTGAACCGTTCTTGCACAAACCGTTCCCCTTTTTCCAGTACCATAACTTTGCGCACGCGCCGGTCGTTGGGGTCAGCAATACGGGCAACCATCTCTAGTTTTTCCAGCCGATCCACCATCTGACTGCCAGCCGCTGGGGAAACCATCATGTGCTGGCATAAGTCAGAAATCTTAATCGGCCCTTTAAAAAAGAGGTAGGTCAGGGCATACGTTTGCAGGAGGGAAAGGTCGGATTGTTTGAGGCTGTTGAAGAAATTGGTTAGTGATTGAAAAAAATAGAGCTTGGCCCAATTTTCAACTGTCTCCAAAAATTCGGGTTCCGATGTCATGAACGGGTTCCTTTACTTGAATATAGTTAATACATGCAAGTATTTAATATATATTAACTATATCTATGTTTTGGCAGGTGTCAAGACTTTGAAATGAGAAGAGGGTGCGGTTTAAAGTTGTGTATGAGACTACAAAAGTCTCCTCAAATTTAATGCCAATTAGTATTGGCAAGACTTTTGTAGTCTGCTTTGTTACACAAAAACTAACCGCA
>JACSSI010001242.1 GCA_014879345.1 Anaerolineae bacterium
CGAGCTTTTTCCCAGTTTCCGCTCCCCCACGATGGAACGGCTCTGGCGTGTGGCAATAGCGCTATAAAGGGCTTCTACTTCGCGCTCGCGTCCAAAAAAGAAGGAGGGGTCTACTACACGTTGTCGGTTAAAAAAGGGGTTGTCTTGATGATTGTGAGCGTCTGCCATAATGACCTTGATTATAACATGATGATACGCTGTTCCTGGTCTGGTTTGATAGGTAACAGGTACTACACTACACACCAGTCGGCTCTAGACCAAATTCTACAGGTTTATACGGGCTTACTGTGGGATAGTTGTAAAAGATAGTCGGGTAGTCTAATAGTCTTGTAGTCGCACCATTGACTATCTAACTATTAGACTACCCGACTACAAGACTATCTTACTAAATGTTGAATTTGATATTGATGATGTCGCCATCTTGCATGATGTAGGTTTTGCCTTCCTGGCGCAGTTTGCCAGCGGCGCGGGCTTTTGCCATGCTGCCCAGTTCGATGAGATCATGGTAGGCGATGGTTTCGGCGCGGATGAAGCCTTTGGCGAGGTCGGAGTGGATGGTTCCAGCCGCGACCACCGCATCGGCGCCCCGTTTCACCGTCCAGGCCCGCACTTCATCTTCGCCCACGGTGAAGAAGGATTGCAAGCCCATCAGGTCATAGCTGAGACGAATGACTTTATCGAGGCTTAATTCGGTGACGCTGTATTCGTCCATGAACATTTCCAGGGAATCGGTGTCGCCTTCAGCACTGAGCTGTGCCAGTTCCATTTCCAGCTTGCCGCGCAGGTTGGTGACGAGGGTGTCGGGGTAATCGTAGTCGATTTCAATTTCGTCCTGGGCATCGCCGATGTTGAAGACGACGAGGGTGGGTTTGAGGGTGAGCAGACCGTAGCCGCGCAGTAATTTTTCTTGTTCGTCGGTGAGATTGAGGGTGCGTAACGGCCGTTCCTGGGAAAGTGTCTCGTTCATCAGTTCAAACAAGGCCAGTTCTTGCTGTGCTTCTGCCTTGTTGTCTTTGAATGCGCCTCGCTTTAGCCCGTCTTGCAGCTTTTGCAGCCGCTTTTCCACGGAGGCCAGATCACTGAGCATGAATTCCATGTCTACCGCTTCCAGATCACGCAAGGCATCCACACTACCATCGGCGTGGGGAACCAAATCGCTTTCAAACACACGCACCACATGCACAAAGCCATCCAGTCCGGACAGATGATTGAGCAGTTCGCCGCTCAGACCACCGCTTTCACCCGCTCCTTTTTGCAGACCAGCCACATCGGTGTAGGTGATGCGGGCGTAGGTGGTTTTCTTGGGATTGAACATGCCTGTGAGGATATCAACGCGCTCATCAAGAACATCGACAACGGCCGTTAATACATCAAAACGGCCGCCCATACTTTGCCCGGTGGGGGCATCGCCTTTGGTGAGGGCGTTAAAAATGGTGGTTTTGCCTGAGCTGGGCAGGCCAACTATGCCTAATTTCATAATTTTTCTCCGGTTAGTTGATCAATCGGAAAGTATAGCAGGAAAACGGCCGTGTACCATGAAAC
>JACSSI010001243.1 GCA_014879345.1 Anaerolineae bacterium
TCGAGATTTGCCGTCTGGTGGGGGGGCTGCCGCTGGCGCTGGAATTGGCAGCGGGCTGGATGGACACCCTGCCCCCCGCCGTAATTGCCAGTGAACTGCACAGCGGTCTGGAAATTTTGCAGAGCAATTTGCAAGACCTGGCCGAGCGCCATCACAGTATGCGCCTGATTCTGGCCGCCGGTTGGGCCAGATTAACGCCACAGGAACAAGGCGTCTTTGCCCGGCTGTGTCTGTTTCAGGGCGGGTTTACGCGGGAAGCGGCAACGGCCGTTGCCGGAGTCACCCTGGCGCAGTTGGCCTTGTTCATCAGCAAAGCCTTCATCATGGCTGATCTGGACGAGGAGCGGTATCACATTCATGAACTGCTGCGCCAGTTCGGGCGGGAGCAGTTGCAAACCAGTGGGGACTGGACGGCGGCGCAGCAAGCCCATTTTGCTTACTTTCAAACCTGGGCACAACAGGCCAACGCCCACCTTCGCCGATCTGGGCAGGAAGTGTGGCTGAACCGGCTGGATAAAGAAACAGACAACTTATCGGCGGCGTTGGCCTGGGCGCTGTCGCAGCCAGACAGGGCAAACGAGGCGGCGCGGTTGGTGTTGGCGTTGGGCTGGTATTGGCGGATTCGCAGCCGCCCCGTTACAGCGTCTAACTGGCTGGCACAGGTGTTGGCGCAGGATGGGTTGGAAACGGCCGTTCACGCCAGACTGCTTTTCTACGACGGACAAATGGCCTGGATGCGCGGTGATTTTGCCGCCGCTGAAAATGACCTGAGTCGCAGCCTTGCTCTGTGGCACTCACTGCCGCTCGTGGAAAATGATGGGCTTGCCTATACCCGCCACGCCCAGGGGATGGTTGCCAGTTCTTTGGGAAAACATGACGAAGCCCATACCTGTTTTCAGGAAAGCCTGATGTTATTCGCAGCCTGCACAGATGCCTGGGGCGAGACGTTTTCGCTGGGCTGGCTAGGCCATAATGCCTTTTATGCCGGTGATCCGACTACGGCAGCAGATTATCTGACTCAAAGCCTGGAACGCGCTCAGATTATCGGGGATGATTGGGTGCGGGGTCTGTTTTTAGGATCACTGGCCTGGGTTGAATTGGCAAACGGCCGTTTGGCAGAGGCCAAATTATTAGCTGAAGAAGCCCACCTGCTGGCTGCGGCGCTTACTCACTGGCATAGTGTGGGGGATCGGTTTCAACTGCTGGCCCACATTGCCCTCCAGGAAGGGGATACGGCGTTGGCGCACAGTTATTATCAGGCGGCGCTTACGCTTTACAACGATATGGGCAACAAGCGGCTGGCAGCACTGATACAAGAGAAAATGGCTGGCTTGTAATGCCTGCCCTCTCCCCTATCGGCTGGTCTGCCATTCTCTTTTGGCCGTTCCTCGCTCCCAGAAAATGAAAGCAGAACGGCCGTTGTTAGATTTCAGTTTAAACAAAAAAGCCCCGCTGGTTAGCGGGGCTTTGATGCCCTCACGGAGATTCGAACTCCGGTCTTAAGCTTGAAAGGCTTACGTCCTGGTCCCCTAGACGATGA
>JACSSI010001244.1 GCA_014879345.1 Anaerolineae bacterium
TCTCGATCTTGTCCTTCCCATGCAGGATTTCCTTGGCGGGTATAAACAATTGACCGGGCTAAATCATAGGTAAAGGCTGCCGCCTGACCACCATTTCCACCTACATTGTTTATGGTGACAGCTGGTGCATTGCCTTGAGTTGGTGTTGTGGCATCCGCATAGAGTGTTGCTATGGCATTTGCTCCGGCAAGATTATATAGGTCAGCTTGACCATGATATTGAATCGTTTCATTGACAATACCAAAGCCGGGCTGAGTTGATGTGTCAACCTGAATATACGCATTAGAAACTGTTGCTGAGGCATCTGTTATACCCAGCAAGCTTGCTAACTGTTTATCAGGCCGCATCGCTATTAAGTTACCGCCTGTATTTACCCAATCACTCAGCATCGTCACTTGCCCAGATGTCAAAGGCATTTCACCAAGGATTACGACATCATAACCATTTAATGTAGACGGAGTGACCATGGAAATATCGGTGCTGAGGAATAAATTGAGACCTTCTGCACGAAGAATTTCTGTGTAATAACGGCCAAATGGATTTGTTGCTGAGCCAATTACCAATATTGGGCCACCGGGGCCTTCATTTGGTGGAACAGGCGGGGCATTAACGGTGGTAAATGACCAGGTTTTGTCATTTGGCAAAGCGTTGCCACTGGTATCCGTCACACCTAGCGTACCGCTTCGAAGTGTGGCTGTATACGTTGTGGCATACTGCAAGTTATCAATTGGATTTAAGCTTGCCCGGCGGGATGCGCTATCATAGCTCACAACAGCAGGAACTATGTTTGATGAAGAATCCCGTAATTCAAATGTGCTTCCAGTGAGTGTGGCGGCGTTTATAGGCTCGTTGAAAACGGCCGTTATATTTGCAATAGGTGATACCAAAACAGCACCATCAGCTGGGGTAACATTGATAACTACAGGCGCTGTTACATCTGGCCCGGTTGATGGGGCAAAGACCACATCAACCCAATAATTCGCCCCACTTGAGTATTGAGCAGGGAATGCCGTATCCCCATATTGATAAACACCGTTATTGCCATCTTCTCCATCCGCCAAGGCGCGCAGCGGAGCATTGTTAACGCCACCGGTAGAGAAATAGTTTCCATCCTGCGCATAATAGCCTACTTCTGTGTGATAAGAAGCAACATAGGTCACATTGGCGCTAACCGCCACAGGGGCAGCAAACACAACTTCCTGCCAGCCGCTGCCTGTTTCATTGGTGAATGTGGCGCTGCCTATTAATTGACCGTCGTTTGTCCACAAATTACCGATATGCGTCCCAGTATTTTGCGAACCTTTGTAAAAACGAATCCCCGTGATGTATCCATCCACATCAGTTTGGAATTTCACACCCAATTCAACAGCACTACCATCATTTTCTGTATCGTTTACCGGAACAGTGGAGGCATTCCAAATACTGCAAGGACAAGTTTGGTTGGGTGATGTGCCGGCAACAAATGACCAGGTGTAATCTGCCAGGAGAGCATTGCCACTAATATCTTTCACGCGGGGATCAGTTGCGCCGCCCTGAAT
>JACSSI010001245.1 GCA_014879345.1 Anaerolineae bacterium
AGTGAACAGTGAACAGTCTCCAATCGTCAATCGTCAATCCAAAATCGTTAATCTCAAGGGTTACAACACCGACTGGACTGGCATTTTGGCTGATTTGGTTGCGTTGAATGTGGGAGTAAACGGCCGTTCCTGTTTGGTATTAGGCGCGGGCGGTTCAGCACGGGCGGTGGCGTATGGGCTGGCACAGGCGGGCGGGCAGGTGCAAGTGTTGGGGCGACGGATTGAGCAGGCGCAGCAGTTGGTTGATGAGATTGGTCCACACATAAAGGGTGATGGCTGGTTGAATGCGTGGCCGCTGGGGGAATTGAAAACGGCCGTTACTACCAAAACTTCCCCCCTCATCATCAACACCACCCCACTCGGCATGTCTACCCCGTTAGGGGTTTCGCCAAATGTAGACAGCTCCGTTTGGCCTGATGACTTAGCATTCCCTGAAGGCTCTTTTGCCTACGACCTCGTCTACAATCCCGCCACAACACGCTTCATGCAGCAAGCGCAAGCCTCCGGTTGCCAAGCCGCCAATGGCTTGGGGATGCTCCTTCATCAAGGCGCACAAGCCTTCGCCAAGTTTACAGGACAAGAGCCAAATCTAGCCGTCATGCGTAAAGCGCTTGATATTTAATGTAGTCACTAAACTAAGATGCGTTTCGGCATAATTTCTGTATAAAAATAGTTAGCCAAGAAAGGGAAACATCATGGCATCTGGAAGACACACGAAACTAGTTGGGCAGGCGGGTGAGTACCTAGTTGCGGCAGAATTGTCGCGGCGCGGATTGATAGCCACCACATTTACAGGAAATGTTCCTGACTACGACATCATAGCGTCTACGGAGAAAGGCAAGCACATTTCGGTTCAAGTGAAAACAACAACCGGAATTTCGTGGCAGTTCGGGAACATTACTAAATATTTTGAACTTGAGCTACAGGAGCAAGTTCAGATCGTTGGCGAGACTTTGCCATCACCTGTAGATAACCTCGTATATGTCTTCGTCATGCTACAAGACTACGGGAATGATAGATTCTTCTTGTGCACTTGGGACGACTTCTGTGAAACCTTGGCAACACATCACAGAGAATACCTAGCCAAACATGGTGGCGTCAGACCTAAACAATGGAAATCATTGCATGCTGCCATAAAGACAAGCCATATTGAGCATTTTGAAGACAGATGGAATCTGATCGAAGAAATGCTTGAGTAAAAATTAAGTGAGGTTCTGCTTACAACCAGTGAAGTAAGCTTTAGCTAAAAGTCTTCCCTAAACATACAAATAACAAGGAATATCATCCTTGAGAAATTGACATGGGAAAACGGCGATTCTTTTTCATTTTCAGTTCATGAATAGACAACCTCAATATCTATCATTCATTTCCTCTTTGACAAACGTCCCCCCTGCCACAACATGTCCAAACTTTTCCATGAGCGTATCATATTGTTCAGGTGCATTTGTTTGTGTGACATAGCGAGTCAACCATTCACAAAAGAGTTGATTGAGCGTTGTGCCTTCATGAATAGCTTGCAAACGCGCTCGTTCAATC
>JACSSI010001246.1 GCA_014879345.1 Anaerolineae bacterium
TGATAAGGGCATCGGGATGAAATAGGGCAGCGTCACCGGTACGTTGTGATACCGTGCCGCAAAATAATGGCCCAATTCATGCACGCCCAAAATGGTCATGATGCTCAAGCAAAAGGGCAAGCCCATGTAAATACCAGTCCAATTTTGGGCAATGCCCTGAAAAAATTGAGACATGCTTGTGATTTCAACGCCTTGGGGGAAAAAGGCTTCTGCGTACAAGGCACCCATGAACATGGTGGTGAGGATGGTGGCAATAAAAAGAACGAGGTTGATGCGCCAGTCTGACTGGGTGGGTTTGAACACTGTGGGCATGGCTTCTATGGCTAAACGGCCGTTGTCTTCCCGTACCATCGGTGTAAATCCCTGTGCTTCAAAAATCAAACGCAGATCAGCAAAACAGGCGTCCGCATCCTGCACAAAACGGCCGCGAAAACGAAAATGCCCCTTCTCAGGCCAATCCAGCGACGTATCAGTTACCAAAAAATAAGGTGAAATCGCCTCACGGATCGCTTCAACTGCATCCAGTGAAACCACAAATTGGGGCGTATTATCAAACATATTGTCAGCCATGATGCGCAATCCGTGAACAACTCACGCATCACGATTCACACAGCGCACAGCTTATGCCTGCGCTTCTTCCTCAATCAACTCAGCATCATCCTCATCATCGCCCCAGCTAATAATCCAAATACAAGCGCCAGCAACGAGAATGGTAATGGTAATCAGCCAGAACCATTGGCTGCCTTCCAGCCCCACGTTCCGTGCTTCATATACTAAAATAAGCACCATCCCCAGCGCCAAAACAACCCAGGCTGATAAATATGGATGACTGGTAACCAGATTTTTTATTTTTTCCATTTGAATGCCCTCAAAACAATTACACAACATCTTGTGCAGAATTTAAATCGTCAATCGTCAATCGTCAATCGCTAATCGTCAATTTTTATGCAGCCGATCATCACGCAGTACCCGTATCATCACCTGCGTTTCCGGCGGCTGCGATTCTTCAATGGCAACTTGCCACGCATCCGGCAGCATCTCTAGCTCCACATCAATGTAACCTTCTTCAACAAAAAAGCCATGCAATGTTTCAAACAGGCTCTCAGGGATAAAGGCTGCCACAATTTCACCAATATGGGCATCAGCAGAACTTTCAATTTCACTCAAAACGGCCGCTAAAACAGGCATCATCTCGTCACTAGGCAGCATAAACATCTGGTCAATACGTGCCACCTGCGCATCAATGCTCCAGCCTAGAATGACCATGATTTCTGTGCCTAATTGACCGATAAAATAGCTGCGCTCGCTAAATGCCATCAACAGTTCGGCTCGTTTTATCTTCACTTCGCCCTTGGTAGCTTTTTGAATGAGCAGTAACACAGAAGGAATATCAGACGGTTTAGCGCGGCGCACTTTCAAGCCTTCAGGCTTCTCACGCTCTGGTTTTTCTACTTTTTGGGCAGCAGCAACCAATGTTTTCAAGTCGCCTTTGCCGGCAAGCCGTGCCGTGCGCATCAAGCTCTCGCCAATGCCAC
>JACSSI010001247.1 GCA_014879345.1 Anaerolineae bacterium
TTATGAATTTACCAAGATTGAACCAATCTTTGAGATTGGTTCAATCTAGCTTATGAGAGGCGCATGATCTGAAAATCACCACTCCAGGGAGCTAGTTTGACGGTATTTAGGGCGGCGTTGTCAGGGAAGCGGATAACGAAGGTGCGCTCGTGGGCGCTGAGGTTGAAGACGACCAGGATGGATTCGGTGGCGTCGCTGAGGGTGTAGGCGTAAGTGCCAGCGGTTGCATCGACATGAACGGTTTGGCGCTCTCCTTGCCAGATGACGGGATGGTCGCGCCGCAGATGGAGCAGTCGCCGAAAATAGGCGCGTAAATCGGCGTCTTGCGCATCGCCCCAGAGCATGGGTTGGCGGCATTCTTCCATGCCGTGGCTGTCTGGGGCGTGGATGAGGCGTTCTTGATGTACGCCGACTTCGGTGCCGTTGTAGATGATGGGGGGGCCGGCGAGGGTGAATTGGCAGAGGGCGGCTAGTTTGAGTTTGCGTTTGTCGTTGCCTGCCACGAGCAGGAAACGATCCATGTCGTGGTTGTCGAGGAAGCTGGGTAGGGCGGCGTCTGTGCCGAAAAAGGCATCATGGAGGTGGAGGAAGTTGTCGAAGGCGGCTACGGTGAGGGTGTTGAAGGCGAAGGTATCGCGGATGTGTTGGGTGAGCAGGAAATCGAGGCAGGCGTCAAAACGGCCGTTATACGTTGCTAACCAATCGGGCGTATGTGTGGCTTCACCAAACATCCAGGCATCCGGTTTGGTGTGGCGGACGACCTGGCGCAATGCCGTCCAAAAATCGTGGGAGGGGCCTAGTACATAATCCATGCGTAAGCCATCGAAGCCGATTTCACCTAGCCAATAGCGCACGCTGTCAAACAGGTATTGGCGCACTGCGGGATGGTCTGTATCAATTTCCGGCAGGTCTGGCACATGGAAATAGGCCACGTATTTTTCCGGCCATGCTTCCCAGCGGAACCAATCGTGGTAGGGGCTGTCTTCATGCGCCAGAGCGTCCTGGAAGTGGGGATGTGCGCTGCCGACATGGTTGCCGACGAAATCGAGCAGAAAGCGAATGCCTGCGGCGTGGCCTTTGGCGACGAGTTCTTGCATGTCCTCGATTGTGCCTAGACGAGGATTGACGGTGAAGTGGTCGGTGGCGTGGTAGCCGTGATGGGTTTCGTCGGGGAAGAAGGGGTTGAGCCAGAGGCAGTTGAAGCCCATGTCGGTGATGTAGTCGAGGTTGTCGATGATGCCGCGCAAGGTGCCACCGTAAATGTCACTCAGATGCGCAACGGGGTTCCAGAAACGGCCGTTTCCCGGTGAAAATCGGTCGGGGAAAATCTGGTAAATGCGGGCTTCCCGCACCCATGCAGGCAGGGGGGTGGTATCGACCAGGTAGGAAAAAACCGCGCCATCGTCAGCCAGAATGGGCGCACCACCATCGGCTGGATAAGCCAAAATCTGGTAACGTACCAGGGTGCCTTCGGGCTGGGCAGGCAAGGTGCCGTGCCAGGTTTCACGGTAAGACCAATTGAGTAGATCCCAGT
>JACSSI010001248.1 GCA_014879345.1 Anaerolineae bacterium
TTTGGGCGAAACGGCCGTTTCTACCATTGCCGCTGGTCTAATTGGGGCATTGCTGGTGGGGCTGGTTGTTGTTGGGGTAGCGAAGCTGGCGAAGAATAATTAGAGATTAACGTCTTACCCCCACCCTAACCCTCCCCCAAAGGGAAAGGGGATCGGACTTGCTCCCTCTCCCGCTGGGAGAGGGCTGGGGAGAGGGAAACCTATGCATATCAACGTTTTTGACCATTATCAAAACCAGGCCACTGCCGCCCATCGCCTTGACCCGCGTGTCAAAGTGGTGATTGTGGTGGTGTTTATACTATCCAATGCGCTGCTGCCGGATGGGGCGTGGCTGGCGTATGGCGTGATGGGGTTGCTTGTCTTGGCGGCAGCACGTGTGGCGCATCTGCCATTTGGCTTTCTGTTCAAGCGGTCGTTGATTGTGCTGCCGTTTTTGTTAGCGGCGATTACGATTGTGTTTACGTTGCCGGGAACGGCCGTTTTTTCGTTCAGCATTGGCGCGTGGACGTTCACCGCCACTGATGCCGGTCTGGTACGCTTTGCCAGCATTCTCATTCGCAGTTGGCTTTCCGTGATGGCGGCCATCTGGCTGACCGCTACCACGCCATTCCCTGATTTGATGCACGCCCTGCGCCATCTGCATGTGCCAGCCATTCTGGTTTCCATCATCAGCTTCATGTATCGCTACCTGTTTGTGATGGCCGATGAGGCCAAGCGGCTGCTTCGGGCGCGTGAAGCCCGCAGCGCTCGTCTGCCCGGGCAAACTGGCAGCGGTGGCTCGCTGTGGTGGCGTGCCAAAATTGCGGGTGGCATTGTCGGGCAGCTTTTCCTGCGCAGTTTTGACCGCAGTGACCGCGTTTATAACGCGATGCTGGCTCGCGGCTATCGCGGCGAACTGCTGACGATGAACCCTCATCATATGGTGCAGCGAGATTGGCTTGTGGGCGGAACGGCCGTTGGGCTTATTCTGCTGGTACAAATTGTAAGTCGATTGGGGTAGTGCGTAATGCGTAGTGCGTAGTGCGTAGTTTTTGCTGGCGCATTCACTACGTTCTACGCACTACGCACTAATTCAAGTCAACCCAATAAATTCCAAAAAGGGTTATCATGCCTATACAACATACACTCGAAACAAATTTAACAAGAAACGGCCGTTCCCCTTCCTTATTGGTAGACGGCCTGAAATTTGCCTACCACGATGGGCATCAAGCCCTGAAAGGCATCTCGTTGCAGGTGGATGCTGGCGAAAAAGTGGCGCTGGTTGGGCCGAATGGGGCGGGGAAAAGCACGTTGATGCTCCATTTGAACGGTCTGCTGCAAGGGGACGGCGACTTGGCTGTTGGCGGTTTGCCCGTCATCAAAGCCAATCTACCCGTAATTCGCAGCAAGGTGGGCATGGTTTTCCAAAATCCCGATGACCAGTTGTTTTCGCCGACGGTGTTTGAAGATGTGGCCTTTGGCCCCTTGCATCTCGGTTTGCCCGAAGTTGAGATTCGGGAACGGGTAACACGGTCATTGGCGCAAGTAGGCAT
>JACSSI010001249.1 GCA_014879345.1 Anaerolineae bacterium
CTGATTGAGCAAGAAGAAGTGAGACAAATAGAGAAGATTGGCTTAATCCCTTCTGAAAACCAGACATCGCCGGAGGTAACGGCCGTTCTCTCTTCCTGTCTCTCTAGCAAATATGCAGAGGGGTACGCGAAGCGTCGCTATTACGAAGGCAATCAAATCGTCGATGAGATCGAAACCCTGGCGATTGAACGCTTGAAAGCACTCTTTGGTGTGCCTTATGCCAATGTGCAGCCCTATTCCGGTTCGCCCGCTAATTCTGCCATTCAGTTTGCCCTGCTAGAGCCGGGCGACACGATTATGGGCTTGGAACTGGCTGGCGGCGGCCACCTGACGCACGGTCATCCCAATGTCACGTTCTCAGGCAAATATTTTAATTCGGTGCAGTACGGCCTGGACGAAAACGACCGCATTGACTTTGATCAGGTGTTGGCATTGGCGCAAGCCCACAAGCCCAAAATGATCATCGCTGGCACAACTGCCTATCCGTTCATCCTGGATTTTGCTAAATTCCGTGACATTGCCGACGCGGTTGGCGCGTGGCTGGTAGCCGATATTTCGCACATTACCGGATTGGTCATTGGTGGGCAGCACCCCTCGCCCGTGCCTTATGCCGACGTGATCATGTCTACCACGCACAAAACCTTCCGTGGCCCACGTGGCGCGATGATTTTGGTAACAGAACGTGGTTTGGCGCGTGATCCTAAGTTAGGCAGCGCCATCAATGCGGCCATTATTCCTGGCTTGCAAGGGGGGCCACATCTGCACACCATTGCCGGCATCGCCATTGCGGCACGGCAGGCCAGCGAACCGGCGTTTCAGGCGTATGCCGAGCAAGTTTGCGACAATGCGAATACGCTGGCAGAGGCGTTGATTGAGCGCGGCATCAAACTGGTCGGTGACGGCACGGAAAATCACTTGATGGTGCTGGATTTCACGCCGATTAGCATTGGCTTAGGCACGCAGGTGGCGTTTGCGCTGGATGTGGCTGGCATTTATGCCAATCGCAACACCATCCCCAATGAGCCAGGTTCTCCGTTTTACCCCTCTGGCTTGCGCATTGGCACGCCGCTGGTGACAACGCGCGGTATGGGCGAAGCGGAAATGGTGCAGATTGCCGACTGGATTGCGCGGGTGGTAGACCATGTCAAGGGTGACACGCTGCCCACTGACCGCCAGGAACGGGCGACGTTCTTGAAAGAGTTCAAAGCCAAAGCGGTTGTAGACCCGGTTTTGTTGGGCATTTGTGCAGAAGTGAAGGCGATGGCGAGCCAGTTCCCGTTGTTTCAGGAAACGGTAATGTAAAAGTTCAACTTCTCCCAGAAGTTGAATGTGCTTCGGAGACACTGATACGGCTAAACGCTAACGATTTTTTATGAGCGTTTAGTGTATCAGTGTCTTTTTATTTCAAGGAATCAACTATTGGGTTGATTGAAGAATCAAAACGGCCGTTTCTAGTCTGCCACGGGTGCGGTTAGTTTTTGTGTAACAAAGCAGACTACAAAAGTCTTGCCAATATGAATTGGCATTAAATT
>JACSSI010001250.1 GCA_014879345.1 Anaerolineae bacterium
AAGACGAAGCCAGTATTCGCAATATTGTAAGGACATATTTGGAAAACGCCGGATTCGTTGCCATTTGTGTTGATAATGGCCCAGAGGCGCTCACGCTGGCACGGGAACATGCCCCAGACCTTATCGTACTTGATCTCAATTTGCCCGGTATGGATGGCATTGAAGTGGCCGCGCGGCTGCGCCAGGAATCGGATGTGTACATTCTCATGCTGACAGCCCGCAGCGAAGAAAGTGATCGGGTGGCAGGGCTGCGCATCGGCGCGGATGATTATCTGACCAAGCCGTTTAGTCCGCGAGAATTGGTGGCGCGGGTGGAAGCAATTTTGCGCCGTTCACGCGCTATGGCGCAGCCGACGCGCCATCTCTTCCAGTTTGAGCATCTAGTGGTGGATGCGGATGCCCATGAGGTGGTGGCAAATGATGAGGTGGTGGCGTTGACGAGTACCGAGTTCAACTTGCTGTTAGAACTGGCGCGTCATGCCGGGCGGGTGTTGACTCGTGATCAGTTGATTGATCGGGTATGGGGTGTTGATTTTTATGGCAATGACCGCGTGGTTGATGTGTATGTGGGGCAGGTGCGGCGCAAATTGGAAGAGGCCACGGGCGAAACGTTGATTCAGACGGTGCGTGGTGTGGGCTACAAGTTTGTCGATGACAAAGTGTAGACACGATTTTTGATCGATATGGGTGGTTTAGTGCGTAGTGCGTAAATTCTACGTGCTACACATTACGCACTACGCACTACGAAAGGGGTAGCAATTCATGCGTGGTATATTTAGGCAGTTGCGGTGGCGGATTGTATTTGCCAATATGATTGTGGTGGTGGTGGGTGTTGCCATTGTGCTGCTGATGGCGTATTTGATTACGACACGCATGGTTCCGGGGGCGGTGGCTGCGAGTCTGACGACGTTGGTGGAGGCGGATGGTGGTTCGTGGGAGGAGGCTGTGGCGGCGTTGTTGGAATCGTTTAGGCAGTCGATGTTAACGGCCGTTACCGTTGCCGCTATCGGAGCCATTATTGCC
Source organism: Anaerolineae bacterium (assembly GCA_014879345.1). GTDB lineage: Bacteria > Chloroflexota > Anaerolineae > Promineifilales > Promineifilaceae. The sequence continues at coordinate 1,024 of JACSSI010001250.1, forward strand.
GGTTTGCTCACCAGTTATTTTCTTGCCAAAGAAATTTTGCGCCCTCTCGACCAGATTGCCACCAGCAGTGAACGCATTGCCCGAGGCCATTATAATGAGCGCGTTGCTGTGCCGCCCAGTGATGAGTTAGCGCTGGTTGCGGAAAATTTTAATCAGATGGCTGAGTCGTTGGAGCAGGTGGAGGCGCAGCGCATTGCCCTGATTGGCAATGTGTCGCATGAACTGCGCACGCCGCTGACGGGTTTGAATGGCTATTTGGAAGGCTTGATGGATGGCGTGTTCCCGGCCAATGACGAGACGTTTGCGCTGATGGATCATGAAATCCGCCGGCTGCGTCGTTTGGTAAATGATTTACAGTCGCTGTCACGGGTAGAATCGGGGCAGATTTCGCTGCATCTGGCTGATTTTGAGTTGCAGCCGGAGATTGAACGGGTGGCCGCACAACTGAGGCCGCAAGCTGAGGCGCAGAGTTTAAAGATTCTGTGTGAACGTGTTGAATCTGCTTC
>JACSSI010001251.1 GCA_014879345.1 Anaerolineae bacterium
CTTTTATCTGTTAAAGTTCTATAAGGTTTTTAGTTAAAGGTTTACATAATCTGTTTTTAAATAAGGTTTTTAGTTAAAGGTTTACATAATCTGTTTTTAAATAAGGTTCATAAAATCGCTTGCCAGAAAATGGTTCAATCGAAGCAAACGTAATAATCAGTCAAGGTACAGCGGAACCTGTCAGGTCTTCCTGCTACCGATAAAAATCAACCCAACTAATCGCAAATGAACCATACTCACCTGCCAAAAAATCAGCCGGTGCTTCTATTTCAAAATAGCCATCTTCCAACGGAATACCCAGTTCCCCATTATCCGACTCAATACGAATTGGCATGTAATAGGGACTGTCTTCTGAAATGGGTTGTGCTTCGCCATTCTTAGTCACCGATTCCAACACCTGATTCTCCCCCGAACTACTCACTGCCACCTTCACTTCCGTTTCGCCATACGCAAACTTAAACTCCTCCAAGCCGCTCAAATAAACACGAAACAAAATCGTGTCCGGCCATTCCCCGCTGGTAAGTGCTACAGTCGCATCCCCGATACCAATCTGGCTGTAAATGTCGAAGATGGCGATGTTGTCGGCAACGGCCGTTTCCACCTCATCCCCATCCTTGCGCACCACCACCTCAAACTCAGGCTGCTCGCTCACCATCTTGCACCCCGCTAATCCCAAAACCATCAAGCCAATCAACAGTAACCAGCGCATCAACTACCTCCAGACAACAAAAAACCACGGATTTTTGCCAAATTATACCAACATATCCAGCAGTTCCGTGGTCAACATATAGAGCGTAGAGCGTAGTGCGTATTTTTCTACGTTCTACGCACTACGCTCTACACGCAAGCATTCAATTCAGCCAAGATCGCTTCACACACTGCCAAAACGGCCGTTTCCACTTCCACACTCAATCCCGGCTCCCACCCAATCTCACCCGGCTGGATGCCAAAAATAACCACTTCATCCGGCAGCATGTTGAGCGCATCGGCCAGTTCCAACGCCTCCGCCAACCCAGCCTGATGCAGCGTGCCGGTCAGATTCGCTTCCTGCGCCGCCAGCTTCGCCGACGAAAAACGCCGCCACGCCCCTGGTTCCAGGCCCATGTCTGCCGCATCGATGATGATTACCTTCTCGTACCCGTCCAGCAGCAGCACCGTCTCCAGTCCTGGCGTACCACCATCCTGCAAGACCACCCCCGGCGGGATAATGGGATAGGCGGCCAATAGTGTGAGAACGGCCGTTCCTACCCCATCATCACCACGCAAAGGGTTCCCAAGGGAGAGAACTAAAGTATTCAGTGAACAGTGATCAGTATTCAGTGGAAACGTAACTGAACATTGATCACTGAACACTGATAACTGATCTTTATACAAAGTCCACCTTCAACAAATGCGTCGAACAAGAAATACAGGGGTCATATGCCCGTACCAACATCTCCAACGAATGCGCAATTTCCGCTTGTGGCTTGTCGAGAACCGTCGGCACCAGCGCCCGCATATCGGCTTCAATATTGGCTAAGTTCTGACC
>JACSSI010001252.1 GCA_014879345.1 Anaerolineae bacterium
CTAACCAGCTTTCCGGAGCAGGAAATGGTCCAAGAGGCACTGGAAGCGGGTGCAATCGGATTCTTGCTTAAGGATGTCTCCATCGACATCCTGGGTGGTGCGATTCGATCAGCTGCTGCCGGGCAATCTGTTCTATCTGAGCAGGCGACTCAAGCCCTGATTCAAAAGTCAGGTGGTCAGCCAAAATTGGGAACCGATCTCAGCAGTCGTGAACGGGAAGTGTTGGCTTTGGTAGCGGAGGGTTTGAACAATACCGAGATTGCAGATCAATTGGTGATTAGCCCGAACACAGTTAGAAATCACGTGAGTACCTGCACATCTAAGTTAGGGGCGAGCAATCGTGCGCAAGCCGCGGTGTTGGCGATGAAAAATCACTTGATTTCCGAATCCAGAGATAGTTCATACCGTTAGTACTCCGTGAGTCGGGTTGAGTAGCAAGCTGGCGCAAAAAATATAATGATGAAGGTATTGAGCATCATCGTCAATAATCAAGCTTAATTCCCTCATTGATATTCCCCCATATTAATGGACAGTTGAAAAAGACGTAATGTTTTTTTGTTCAAATTGTAATGGACTCAAGTAGCCTAATGACGAATGGCGTCGTTGCCGATTATAGAAGACCTCAATGTATTCAAAGATTTCCGCTCTGGCCTGTCGCCGCGTACGATACCAGCCATAATGTCCCAACTCTGCCTTGAGCGTAGCGAAGAAACTTTCCATCGGTGCAATTATCGGCGAACTTGTTCGCATACAATTTCCGCTGCGACTCATGCTAACCTGTATTTGATGTTGATGCAATAACGTCCGATAATGGGTCGCCGCATACTGGCTGCCACGATCTGTGTGATGCAACAACCCCGGCTTGGGTCTGCATCGGTTCAAGGCCATACTGAGAGCGGTCACCGTTAGTTCCTGTTTCATATGATCGGTCATGGCCCAACCAATTACTCGACGTGAATACAAATCCATTACGACTGCCAGATAAAGCCAGCCTTCACCAGTAGGAATGTAGGTGATGTCACCCACCCATTTTTGATTGGGAGCCTGAGTTGTGAACTCCCGATTCAACACATTAAGGGCAATAGGATAAGCATGCACAGCGTTTGTGGTGCGCTTGTAGCGCCGTTTCCCTTTAGCCCGCAGGCCATGTTGCTGCATCAATCGCGCTAACCGATGCAGACCACAAGAAATGCCTTGTTGCACCAGGGCAGCATGAACCCGTGGGCTGCCATAAGTGCCACGACTCTCCTTTTGAACTTGCTTAATCTGAGACAAGAGCTTGTCATTGGCCATCTTGCGCGCACTGGGTCGGCGTTGCTGCCAGGCATAAAAGCCGCTGGCAGACACGCCAAGCACCCGGCACATGCGGCGCACCGGAAATTCTTGCTGGTGGTCAGCGATGAACTGGAATTTCATGGCTTTTGCTGCGCGAAACCTGTACTGAGCGCAGCCGAAGTGATGGCCACCGCTTTTTTTAAGATGTCTCTTTCCTGGCGCAGGATGGCGTTTTCTTGTTGGAGTCGTTT
>JACSSI010001253.1 GCA_014879345.1 Anaerolineae bacterium
TGTTTCAGCATTCTCTGTGGAATCGTTTGGGTGAAGACGCGGCATGGGATTTGATTTATACGATTATTGATGGGGTTTCAGCATTCTCTGTGGAATCGTTTGGGTGAAGACACCATTTACATCAATTCGCATTTTGGTGGCAACTGGGTTTCAGCATTCTCTGTGGAATCGTTTGGGTGAAGACGGAGGCCGCTGGGGATGGCCGGTATGTTGCCCGATTGTTTCAGCATTCTCTGTGGAATCGTTTGGGTGAAGACCGTTCGGGGAATTGACGGTTGAACGCAACGGCAAAGTTTCAGCATTCTCTGTGGAATCGTTTGGGTGAAGACATAAGATTCACCATTGTTTTGTATTGGTGAACTCTGTTTCAGCATTCTCTGTGGAATCGTTTGGGTGAAGACTGCCGACACCGTAGAACAGCAAAACTATGCCAAGATGTTTCAGCATTCTCTGTGGAATCGTTTGGGTGAAGACCTCAATCCAGCCGGTTCTAGTCTCGATATTTTGGGTTTCAGCATTCTCTGTGGAATCGTTTGGGTGAAGACCCCGCATTACATCAAAGGTGTCACATATAAATTTGTAGTTTCAGCATTCTCTGTGGAATCGTTTGGGTGAAGACATTAGAGAGCGCCGTAGCTGACATCCAACGCTGGCGTTTCAGCATTCTCTGTGGAATCGTTTGGGTGAAGACTATTATTCCGTTAAGCAGTGGCGGCTCAAATCGCTGTTTCAGCATTCTCTGTGGAATCGTTTGGGTGAAGACCTCAAAAATAGTGCGCAGCGTAGCCCGTGCCGTCGCTGTTTCAGCATTCTCTGTGGAATCGTTTGGGTGAAGACTTAATCGTTTCTTGACCCCGGTTTGAGAGTGCCGGGTTTCAGCATTCTCTGTGGAATCGTTTGGGTGAAGACGCAACTGGCAGCAAACGCTGTTGATTGATGAGGTGGTTTCAGCATTCTCTGTGGAATCGTTTGGGTGAAGACACATCGTTTCTGGCGTTGACTGCATGACCGTGTGTGTTTCAGCATTCTCTGTGGAATCGTTTGGGTGAAGACCGTTGTAATGGTCTGGCTCAGTTCATTGACACGATGTTTCAGCATTCTCTGTGGAATCGTTTGGGTGAAGACCGTAACGGCGGCAAAGGATAGAGTGATGAACTGTTGTTTCAGCATTCTCTGTGGAATCGTTTGGGTGAAGACAGTGTTTACGGTAACGGCTCCGCTGACAATCGAATGTTTCAGCATTCTCTGTGGAATCGTTTGGGTGAAGACTACCGCGCCGAAATGATAACCAGGACTGAGTTAAACAGTTTCAGCATTCTCTGTGGAATCGTTTGGGTGAAGACCCCCTTCCTTTGCCTTTCGGCTGTGTTTGCTTGATAAGTTTCAGCATTCTCTGTGGAATCGTTTGGGTGAAGACCGCCAGTAGGCTCTGCGATTCAGGTGGACATTAACGAGTTTCAGCATTCTCTGTGGAATCGTTTGGGTGAAGACATATTTGCGGATGATCGCCTGACGGTCGCCAC
>JACSSI010000137.1 GCA_014879345.1 Anaerolineae bacterium
CAATTTGGGTATGCAATCGCCCTCGGTGATTATGCTGGTGGGGTTGCAAGGTGCTGGTAAGACGACGATGGCGGGTAAGTTGGCTCTCTTTTTGCGCAAGCAGGGAAGACGGCCGTTACTTGTTGCGTGTGATGTGTATCGTCCAGCCGCTATCGATCAGCTGCAAACGTTAGGCAAACAGCTAGACATCCCAGTTTATAGCGAAGGCATTGATGCCAATCCGGTAAAAATCGCCAAAAATGGCGTTAAAGAAGGCAAGAATACCGGAGCCACCGTTGTCATCATCGACACGGCCGGTCGCTTGAACATTGACGAAATGATGATGGACGAGATCAAGGCGATTAAAGCTGAGGTCAATCCCATCGAGACATTGCTAGTAGCTGATGCGATGACAGGGCAAGAAGCTGTTCGTGTCGCTACAGACTTTAACAACGCCGTTCATATTACCGGCCTTATCATGACCAAGATTGATGGTGATGCACGTGGTGGTGCAGCCATTTCCATGCGTGAAGTCACCAGCGTTCCCATTAAATTCTTGGGTACGGGTGAAAAACTCAACGCCATTGAAGAATTCCACCCAGATCGGCTGTCGAACCGCATTTTGGGCATGGGCGATGTGATGACCCTCATCGAAAAAGCCCAGAATGAAATGGATCAAGATGAAGCCCAGAAAGCGGGCGAACGTCTGATGGAAGGTAAGTTTGACCTGGAAGATTTCCTGAAACAGATGCAGCAGATCAAACGCATGGGGCCTATTGGGCAGCTATTGGAAATGATTCCTGGTATGGGCAAAATGGCTGGTGATGTGGATTTGAGTGGTGCTGAAGGCGAATTAAAGCGCATTGAAGCAATTATTCAGTCTATGACAAGCAAGGAACGGCGTAATCCAAAGATTATCAAAGCCAGTCGCAAGAAACGTATTGCAGCCGGTTCCGGCACGACGGTTCAAGAAGTGAATCAACTTCTGAAGCAGTTCCGTGAGATGCAAACGATGATGAAACAACTGCGCGGTGGTGGTAGAGGGCGCAAGAGCCTGATGAATATGTTTGGCGGTGGTTTTCAATAGGTTCGTAGTAATGGCTTTAGCCATTTGTTATAATTAGCCACCAATGCGGTTGCTATAAACGAAGCCCCCCATTTAATAAGTTAAAAAGTCGCCGAATGGCGATTTCATTAGTCAGATAGTTGTCTAGTCAGATGGTCATTTAGTCAGGCAGTCTAACCGTCCTACTTCCAGACTGAAGCACCAACAGACTACACGACTACTGATAGACAAAACTAGAAGACTAATAATTTTGGAGATTAAGAAAGAACATGTTGCGAATTCGTTTAACTCGAGTAGGTAAAAAACGTCAACCCAGTTACCGTGTTGTGGTTACAGAAATTACGGCCAAGCGGGATGGGCGTATTGTGGAGCGTATTGGTCATTACAATCCTTTGACTGATCCGGCTCAATATCTCATTCAAGAAGACCGGGCATTGTACTGGTTAAGCGTTGGCGCTCAACCGTCTGATGCTGTGGAACGCCTTTTGGTGAAACAAGGTACCCGTGATCGTTTAAAGCGTCTTCATGCTGGCGAATCCCTGGAAGCTTTGGTGGCTGAGTATGAAGGTGTGGATTTGGCAGCGGTAGCGGCCGTTGTGGAAGCTGTTGAGATTGCTGAAATTATCACCGAAGAAGAATAATTCTTTATGAAAGAATTAGTTGAGTTTATCGTTAAATCGTTGGTTGATAACCCGGATGAGGTTCGTGTCTATGCCACGGAGGATCGTTCTGAAACAACATTGGAACTGTCTGTAGCGGCAGATGATATGGGACGGGTCATTGGCAAAAATGGGCGTGTGATTAATTCAATCCGCACCCTGGTTCAAGTGTCAGCAGCGAAAGAAGGCAAGCGCGTTAATTTGGAAGTGCTGGAAGCTGACCGAGACTAATTACGGTGTCTATTTGACCGAAAAAGAAAATTCTCGTTCAAGTAAGAATGACCGGCGAGGCTTGGTGGAACCATCTACTGAGCCTCGTTTTTTGGTCATTGGTAAGGTTCTCAGGGCGCACGGTGTGCGTGGTGAGATCCGAGTGCTGCCCCATACGGATGAGCCGCAGCGGTTTACCTGGCTTAAAGAAGTGTATGTGGGTGAGCGTGATCTTAAACCTGTTGCCGTAGAGGGTGTGCGTTTTCATCAAGATTTGGTGCTTTTGAAACTGGCCGGTTATGATTTTCGGGATGAAACCGATGCATTGAAAGGCGAGTTGTTACTTGTGCCGATGGCAGATGCGATTCCTTTGGAGGAGGGGGAGTATTTTCTCTTCCAGTTGTTGGGTTTGGCTGTGGTGACTGATGAAGGCCAGTATCTTGGGCAAGTGCAGGATGTGATTGAAACAGGTGCAAACAATGTGTTTGTGGTCAAGGGTGAAGGCGGGAAGGATATACTTTTGCCAGATATCAAAGATGTTGTGACTGAGATTGATTTTGAAAACGGCCGTTTAACAGTCCATATTTTGCCAGGATTATTACCTTAACTTTAGCAAACAGTTTACAGTGTTCAGTGTCCAGTTTACAGGAACCGTTGATTAACGGTTCACTGTTTACTGTCTATTGCCTACTGTTTATTGAAATCATGTGGTATTTTAGAATTTATGTCAGAACTCAAATATTGGCTGGGTTTTAATATTGTCAAAGGCATTGGTCCCGCCAAAGTCCAGGCGCTGCTCGATTATTATGGTGACTTGTCGGCTGCGTGGGTGGCTCCTGAACCACAACTGGTGCGCATTGGTCTGGATCAGCGAGCGCTAGGGACGCTGTGTGAGGCACGTAATAGCCTGGATTTGGATGCTGAGTTGGCAAAAGTTGAGGCATCTGGTATTCAACTGTTAACATGGCAAATGCCGGAATACCCTGCTTATTTGAAGGAAACGCCCACGCCCCCGCCGCTGCTGTATGTGGCGGGTGATTTGCTGGAGGTAGATCGGTTTGCTGTGGCTGTAGTGGGTACGCGCCGTTTGACCAGTTATGGCCGCCAGATGACGAAGGATTTAGTGACAGGGCTGGTGCTTAGTGGGGTGACGGTGGTGAGTGGTCTGGCTCGTGGGATTGATGCGGTGGCTCATAAAACGGCCGTTTCCCTTGGTGGTCGTACGATTGCTGTGTTAGGCTCAGGGCTTGATTGCATTTATCCGGCGGAGCATCGCCCATTGGCGGCGCAAATTAAAGAGGGTAATGGCGCATTGATTTCTGAGTATGGCCTGGGTGTGCGTCCAGAAGCGAAGAACTTCCCTCCGCGCAATCGCATTATCAGCGGCTTGTCACTGGGTGTGATTGTGGTGGAAGCGGGTGAACGCAGCGGGGCTTTAATTACGACTAATTTTGCACTGGAACAAAATCGTGATGTATTTGCGGTGCCAGGTAACGTCAACAGCCCAGCCAGTGCTGGCCCAAATAAACTGATTCAGCAAGGGGCAAAGCTGATAACGAATGTGGACGATGTGCTGGAAGAGTTGAATTTGCACATGGTTGCCGAGAAAACGGCCGTTCAGCTTGCGTTGCCTGGTTCCAATGAAGAAATCGCCTTGTACACCCATCTTTCAGCCCAGCCCGTGCATATTGACGAATTGCGCCGGGCTACAGGTCTGTCGAGTAGTGATGTGAGCAGTACGCTGACATTGATGGAACTGAAAGGGATGGTGCAGCAAGTTGGCGGCATGAATTACGTGTTGTGCCGGGAGCCAGAACCTGTTTATGAAGTATCACCTGCTGATAAAAACAAGACAGAGAGTTTTGATAACGAATAGAGTTGAGCCGCAAATTACGCAGATATTCTTAATTTGTTTGCGGATTTGCGAGAGTTTTTAGAAGGAAAACGAATGAAACTAGTGATATTTGCCGGTGGTTCTGGTCGTCGGCTTTGGCCGATTAGTCGTCAGAAATCACCAAAACAATTTGAACCCATTTTGGGCAGTAAATCCACCTTACAATTGGCTGTAGACCGCGTGCTGGATGCTTATGGTGGCGAGAATATTTTCATCTCGACCAATTTGAAATATGTTGACTTGGTACGAGACCAACTGCCTGAACTGCCTGCACAAAACATCATCGGTGAACCAGCGCGGCGAGATTTGGCGCCAGCGGTGGGCCTGGCAATGATGCATCTCGCTCATGCCAGTGAGGCTGAAGATGAGCCAATTGCTATCCTGTGGGGTGACAATTACATGGCTCAAGTTGAGACCTTCCGCGAGGTTTTGGCAGCAGCAGAACAGTTGTTAATCGACAAGAAGGCAAATATCTTGTTTGTGGGTGAGACACCCCGTTTTGCCAATGAAAACCTGGGTTGGATTGGTTTGGGTGAAGTGCTGGGGAAGGTGGGAGAACGGCCGTTTTACGCATTCAACTCGTTAACCTACCGACCAGAAAAAGCACGCTGCGACCAAATTTTTGCGGAAAAAAGCCATGTGTGGAATACTGGCTACTTCGTCACCACCGTAGGTTATATTCAAAATCAATACCAGATGCTTCAACCCTCCATGTGGGCGCAGCTTCAAGAAATCGGTGCGAAGATAGGCCAGGAAGCGTACCTGGAAACACTGAATGACGTGTATCCACAAATGACGTCAATTAGTTTTGATGATGCCATTTTAGAATTCATCCCCTCGGACGATGCCGCCGTTTTGCACGGCGAGATGGGTTGGAGCGATCCGGGTACATTATATGCGCTTAAAGAAGCTATCAACCCGGATTTGACGGCGAACGTGACCAAAGGCTTGGTTATTACCGAAAACGTCTCAGATTCGCTGGTTTATAACTATGAAGCTGATCGGCTGGTAGCGGTGGTTGGCGTTGAAGGTTTGATCGTGGTAAACACAGAAGATGCACTTCTGGTCGTTCATAAAGACCAGATACCATTGGTCAAACAAATGGTAAATGATTTAGAGGGTACTGATTTAGAAAAATATAGCTAACTAATTGTCAATTGTTAATGGTCATTTGCTAATAAGGATGTTTGTTGACTATTGACCATTAGCCTTGAACAGTTGATCGGGTTTTTATGACTGAAGAATTGAAGATTGAAGGGTACTGCTTAAAGTGTAAAGAAAAGCGAGATATGGTGAGTCCTCAAGCGGAATGGGCAGCGAATGGCAGCCCGGCGACACGAGGAACTTGTCCGGTATGTGGCACTAATATGTACAAGCGCGGCCATACGGCGGCTCATGACAGCTTGCCCAAACCGGAGATTCAGCCGCGTCCCAAAAAGAAGACGGGTACTAAAAAGAAAGCCAGTGCCAAGAAGAAAAAAACTGCGACTAAAAAAGCAGCCTCAAAAAATGAGACATCTGTGCGGCGCACGGGTAAATTGGTCATTGTTGAATCACCTGCCAAAGCAAAAACAATTGGGCGCTATTTAGGCAAAGGCTACACCGTTAAATCTAGCGTAGGCCATGTGCGGGATCTGCTTAAATCCCGTTTGAGTGTGGATACGGAAAACGAGTTCACTCCGGAATATCGCGTGCCTAACGATAAGCGTAAATTGGTTAAGGAATTGGCCGAAGCCGCTGCCAAAGCACAAGAAATATACCTGGCAACTGACCCTGACCGCGAGGGTGAGGCGATTGCCTGGCATGTGCAAGAATCGGCTGAGATGGATCCTGAGCGCACTAAACGAGTGGTTTTCCACGAGATCACGAAGCCGGCCATTTTGGCGGCGTTTGAAGAACCGCGTGAAATTGATATGGATCGGGTGGATGCCCAGCAGGCACGTCGTATTTTGGACAGGTTGGTGGGGTATAAGCTGAGTCCGCTGTTGTGGCGTAAGGTGCATGGCCGGTTATCTGCGGGACGTGTGCAGTCGGTGGCTGTGCGTTTGGTGGTGGAACGGGAGCGCGAGATCGACAATTTTGAGCCGGTCGAGTACTGGTCGCTCAAGGCAGAACTAAGCCAACAGAAGTACCAGGATGAAGCGGAACGGCCGTTTTTCATTTCAAAATTCCATAAATTTAATGGTGAGGACCCGGTTCTCAATAGTGAAGCAGATGTGCTGCCCCATCTGGATGCGCTGGAAAAAGCAGCCTGGACATTGGGCAACGTGCGTATTGGCACGCGCACCCGTAAACCGGCCGCCCCATTCACCACCAGTACCATGCAGCAAGAAGCATCCCGTAAACTCAACTTTGGCACCAGCAAGACGATGCGCGTGGCACAGCAGTTATACGAAGGCGTCGATCTAGGGGGCGAGGATGGCACGACTGGTCTAATCACCTACATGCGTACCGACAGTGTTACCGTCTCGGCTGAAGCCCAGAATGAGGCGCGGGAATATGTGCAGAATCAATATGGTGAAAAGTATGTGCCTGCCGAACCGCCCGTCTACAAAACACGCTCCAAGACAGCTCAAGAAGCGCATGAGGCAGTGCGCCCCACCTCTGTGATGCGCTCCCCGAAGGTGGTCAAAGATCACCTCAAACGAGATCAGTTCCGTTTATACAAATTGATTTGGGATCGTTTTGTTGCCAGCCAGATGGAGAATGCGGTGTACGATACCGTTTCGGCTGATATTTGGGCTGGGGATGCGAATGTGGCGGTTGAAAAACGGCCGTATTTGTTCCGGTCTTCGGGTTCTTCGCTGCGTTTTGCCGGTTTCCTGGCTTTATATGAAGAGACAAAATCATCTGATGAGGCTGATGAAAATGGCAATGGCAATGGTAATGTACCAGCCGATTTAACGGAAGGGGAACAGGTAGATTTGCTGCGCTTGTTGCCAGAGCAGCATTTCACCCAGCCGCCGCCACGTTTCTCTGAAGCGTCGTTGGTGCGAGAGTTGGAAGAAAATGGTATTGGTCGCCCGAGTACCTATGCTTCTATCATTTCCACCGTACAAGCGCGTGGTTACGTTGACCGTGAAGACAAGCGCCTGGTTCCCACGGAGACGGGCGGTGTTGTCAATGATTTACTGGTTGAATATTTCCCGGATATTTTATCTGTAGATTTCACGGCTCGTATGGAAGATGAGTTAGACGAAATTGCTGAGGGTAAACAAGCCTGGGTGCCTGTTATTGCTGAATTTTACGGACCGTTTGAGAAAGATTTGGAAAAAGCGGATGATGCGATTCCCAAGATTGATCTCAAGAAAGAGGTGGAGTTGGTGGGGCGAAATTGTCCTGACTGTGGCAAGCCACTTCTATACCGTGAAGGGCGCTACGGCCGTTTTATCGGTTGCAGTAATTTTCCCCAATGCCGGTTTACTGAGCAGATTCTCAACAAGATTGGTGTCGCTTGCCCACAAGATGGCGGCGATCTGGTGGAGAAACATACCCGCCGTGGTCGTGTGTTCTATGGTTGTGCTAATTATCCGGCATGTGATTGGACGAGCTGGAAACGGCCGTTAGCCGAGCCTGCTTGTTCTCGTTGTGGCGGTTTGCTGGTTCAGAAAAATAATACGACGGCGGAATGTACAAAATGTGGTGAGCGGCAGGCTTACACACAGCCTGAGAAGGTAATGATCGAAAGTTAGCAACACAAATTTTCGTAAAAGTTGAAATGCTAAACATGAGTCATCACGAATTTTGACTCATACAAAAAAGAGGCTCCTTATTGGGGAGCCTCTTTTTTTTACTGTCACGTTTGGTTTAAACTCGATCTTTGGGGAAGTAAGTCTGTAGATCGAGGGGCGCGGCGGGAACGGCCGTTCCCCCCACATTAGTCGTTGCCAAGCCACCCACGATATTGCCGTAACGCAAACAGTCAGCCAATGATGCATTTTGTAACAAGCCATAGATAAAACCCGCGTTGAAACAGTCGCCAGCGCCGGTGGTATCGACGGGGGTGATGGCGATGGGCGGGACTGCAATGACTTCGCCGCCACGCTGGGCGATGGCTCCTTTGCTGCCGAGTTTAATGACAGCGGTGGGCACGATGTCGGCTAATTTTCCTAAGGCGGCGGAAACGGCCGTTTCTCCGGTCAAATGCAGCGCTTCCGTTTCATTCGGGGCAAACACATCAACACACGCCAGTGCTTCAACCAAACCGGGCGTCTCTAACGTCAGCGTCGTATCCTGACAATCCATATAGACCAGCATGTGTTGTCGCTGCGGCAAATTTGCCAGCGTTGATAAGGTTTGCCAATAGCCAATATGGGACAAGAACAAACAACGGGGCTGGTACTGCGCAATTTCTGTCAAGGGCAGGATGTCGGGCAGGTCATCTATATAGCTAACAAAGCCCCGGTCATGGGCAAATGAAAACGCGGCGGCAATCCGGCGTAACGGCCGTTCATGATGCTGAAACAGCGCCGTATCCATGCCTTCTGTTTGGGCCGACTCGATGATAAAACGGCTAAACAAATCATTGCCCACATTACATTTCCAGCCAGCCAGTACCCCCAAACGGTGTAACGCCTGAGCGGTATAAAACACGCCACCCGCTACCATGTCAAAGGAACTGCTGAATACATCTCTGCCTAATTGCGGCATTTCAGGCAGACCGTTGAAAACCATGTCGCAAAAATAGGGACCGGTTAGGAGTACGTCGTAGTGAGGCGTCATGGTGTGCTTGCTTTTTAAGCCCATTCGCCCACATAAGGCGCATGAGCTGCCAAATAGTCGTCCACCAAAACTTTGGCTCGTGAGTAAGACAGAACCAAAGGATGAGCCATTAAAGCGCGAACGGCCGTTTCCCGATTTCTATCTCTTACGGCGGCTACCGTCAACCGTTCATACAACTTGACTTGCTGCATCAAAAGGAGACGATCTTCAGGAATAGCCCCGATGACGTGAGGATGAATCCCATTTACATCGACAGTACAACTGACTTCAACCACATCTTGGGGACGCATTCCGGTAATCGCGCCGTCGTTCGGCACATTGAGGGCGATGTGGAGCGGTTTCTGCGTATGAAAGGCTTCGATAATGTCCAGCACCACCCCGGCATACCCTTCGCCGCCATCGGTTGGCGGTTCCAACGCCTCAACAACTTTATCAGCTTCTTCAATGGAAGGGGCGTTGTCGTTGGCGTAGTGCATATAGGTGGCTGTGCGCCGCTGTTCATAGCGATAGTAAATGGGCAGAACGGTTTGGGGATCGGCGGACAGATCGACTTGTTTCAGGGTGTTGAGCAATATTTTATTGAGCTGCAATATTTCTTCGCCGCGTGTCAGTTCATCCTGCTGGATGCTTTCTAACGCTTTTTCTGCGTAGTAAAAATAGTAAAGGTATTCGTTGAGCCAGGCACCCACCTGCTGAATCAAATTTGGTTCGTAGATAGCCAACCCCGTTTCGCTTAAAAATTCCGGGTTTTGCAACAATCTGGGCAGCACATCTTCGCCATTGACCCACACTCGTCTGCCCCAAGACAGATGGTTGAGGCCGTATACTTCATGCTGAACGGCCGTTGCGTCCACATCTAAAAATTGGGCGACGGCGTGTTGAGAACCGTTGGCACTGTCACAAATACCGACGGTGCGCTCAAATCCGGCGTCGCGCAGTGCCTGTGTCACCAGTCCAGCCGGATTGGTGAAGTTAAACATCCATGCTTTGGGGCTGACTTCTTGAATCAAGGCGGCATACTCCAAAATGGCAGGAATGCTGCGCAAGGCCATGGCAAAG
>JACSSI010001254.1 GCA_014879345.1 Anaerolineae bacterium
AACGCCCACGCAGCTTGCCTCCGCCATTGCCGAAGCCTTGAACCATCGTTTGAGCGGCGGGGGCAGCGCCGAGGCACAACTGCTGCATCTATTGGCGCACAAGGAGCTGCTGCTGGTTCTGGATAACTTTGAGCATTTGCTGGACGCGGCTGATTTTTTGAGCCTGCTGTTGGCACAGACAACGGCCGTTAAACTGCTGCTTACCTCGCGTCAGGCTGTGGCATTGCAGGAAGAGTGGCGCTTTGATTTGCCCGAACTGCCTCTCCCCGATGCCCAGTCAGCAGAAGCGTTGGCCGACAATAGCGCTGTACAGCTTTTTTTGCAGAGCGCCCGCCGCGCCGCCAGCACCCTCATCTTGACCGAATCCGATTACCCTGCCGTCGCCCACATTTGCCGCTTGGTCGGGGGCGTACCCTTGGGCATTGAACTGGCCGCTTCCTGGACGCGCCTGCTTTCTTGCGCCGAAATTGCCCAGGAAATTGAAAAGAGCCTCGATTTTCTCACCGTCACCTTGCGCAATTTGCCGCCGCGCCACCGCAGTCTGCGGGCTGTTTTCGACTATTCATGGGCGCTGCTAACGGCCAACGAACAGCAGATTCTGGCGCGGCTTTCCATTTTTTCTGGCGGTTTTACACGGGAAGCCGCCGCCCAAATCGCTGAGGCCGACTTACCGCAGTTGTCGGCATTGGCTGACCGGTCGCTGGTGCAGCGCACGGCCGTTGGCCGGTACAATCTGCACAACATCATTCGCCAATACGCCAGCGACCACCTGCAAGCGGACGCCGCTACCTATGAAGCAACAGCCCGGCAGCACGGCCGTTATTATTTACAATGGCTGGCGGATCAGGATGCGGATTTACGGGGGGCGCGGCAGAAGAATGGCTTAACGGCCGTTGCCAAAGAGTTAGCCAACATCCGTGCCGCCTGGCAGTGGGGTACGGTTCAGCAATCATACACCTGGTTACACCGTGCCGCGTTTGCTCTATTTTATTTCTTTGAACTGCGTGGCTTGATTCATGAGGGCGAAACGCTTTTCCGCCTGACGGCTGAGGCATTGCAAGCAAATGCCACTGCCGAGCGTGAACATCAAATTACCATCTGGGCTATGCGCACCAATCAGGCTTATTTTTTGCACCGGCTGGGACAGGTAAATGTTGCGCACGACTTATTACAGCAGGCCGTGTCTCAGCTAGAAGTCCTGGGTGAAGAAGCCAACCTCAGCTACAGTTTGCGTTATCTGGGATTGACGACATGGATTAACGGCCGTTTTGACGAGGCCTTTCCCTTGCTGCAAAAATCATGCGACCTGGCTGCACGCAGTCACGACCAATGGGGCGTTGCAATTTCGCAGGCTTATCTAGGGGTTAATATGCGCGGTCAAGGGCGTCTGGCTGAAGCCTTGACACAGTTAACGGCCGTACTCCCCCTCACCAAAGCGCTAGGTGATCTACGATTGATTGCTTATACCTTACTGGCCACCGGCCGCGTCAACCTGTATGCCGGCAATCTGGCCGAGGCTAAC
>JACSSI010000138.1 GCA_014879345.1 Anaerolineae bacterium
CTTGGGGCGATCAATCGGGCCAAAAGACATAGACGGACTGACATCGAGCAAAAACCAGGCAGTAATATCCCGATCCTCGACATATTGGCGCACATAAGGCTGGTTCATGCGCGCCGTCACATTCCAGTCGATGTGGCGGATGTCGTCGCGTGGTTCATATTCACGCAAATCGGCAAAATCGGTGCCGGTACCGTAAAAAAGCGTGCGGTAATCTCCTTGCAACAGGCCATCAAGCCGCCGAATGACACGCCATTCCAATTGGCGCAGCAGCCGTTCCGGCGTGATTTCGGGGTGAAGCGCCTTAGACTGCGGGGCGGTTGAAAGCGCGTTCATGCAGCGGAACCTCCGGCAGCGGGATGGCATTGAGAATGCGTTTGAGCACATCATCGGCACTAACGTTGTCGGCGAGCGCTTCATAGGAGAGCACCAGCCGGTGGCGGATGACATCCGGCACGAGATCGTACACATCTTGGGGCAGCGCATAATCCCGTCCACGCACATAGGCCAGGGCGCGTCCCGCCAGAATCAGGTTGATGGAAGCACGGGGGCTGGCGCCAAAGGTAATAAACGGGGCCAACTCTTTTTGTCCAGCCAATTCCGGTTTGCGGGTGGCTGTCACCAGCTTGACAGCATACTCAATCAGCGCCGGATCGACGTAGACGTTAGCGACAGCTTTTTGCAGGGCTGTTAACTGTTCCGTATCGATCACCTGCTGCACAGCTTGCAGGAGGGTGGTCATGCGCTCCACTATGACAAATTCTTCGGTAGGCGTGGGGTAGCCGACCAGTACTTTGAGCATAAAACGGTCAACCTGCGCTTCAGGCAGCGGGTAAGTACCCTCTGATTCGATAGGGTTTTGGGTAGCCAGCACCAGGAAGGGATTGGGGACTTTGTATGTTTCGCGGCCAATGGTAACTTGCCGCTCCTGCATTACTTCCAACAGGGCGCTTTGCACTTTGGCGGGGGCGCGGTTAATTTCGTCAGCGAGGAGCAGGTTGGTGAAGACGGGGCCGAGGGAGGTGTTGAATTCGCCTGTTTTTTGGTTGTAGATACGGGTGCCGATGAGGTCGGCGGGCACCAGATCGGGGGTGAACTGGATGCGCTGAAATTCGCCGCCGATGGACTGGGCCAGGGTCTTAATCGCCATTGTTTTTGCCAATCCCGGCACACCTTCGACGAGGATGTGGCCTTGTGCGAGCAGCGCCACAATCAGCCGTTCCAGCAAATTATCCTGCCCCACGATGATCTTTTTGACTTCGTAGAGCACTTTTTCCATGGGTTTGTTGTGGTTGAAAGATGGATCCATAGGGTTGTCCTTTTTGGGAATAGCAGATCAAAGATTAAAGATGGGTGGTTGGTTATCCAATAACCCTTTAATCTTCAGTCTTCACTCTTTGTTTTTTAGTAACTGGGACCACCACCACCGGCAGTGGCAACGGCCGTTCCAATAGGAACAGCAAAGCCAATGCCAGTGAAGGAATCCTGGTTGTTGGGGTTAGCCAGGGCGGTAACGATGCCGATGACTTGGCCGGCGCGATTGAGCAGTGGGCCGCCAGAGTTGCCGGGATTGACAGCAGCATCAAACTGGATGAGTCCTTCCAGTCGAAAATCTTCTTCAATGGGTACGGAGCGGTTGAAACCGGAGATAACGCCAGCGCTCATAGAACCTGTCAGCCCCAGGGGGTTGCCTACGGCATACGCTTCATCCCCCACGCGCATGGCTGCTGCGCTGCCCAATACGGCCGGGACGATGATTTCGGGCATTTTGTCCGGTTGCAGAACGGCGATGTCATTTTCGGGATCACTGGCGATGATAACGGCCGTTGTCTTGGTGCCATCAGCAAAATAAACCTCAATTTCATCTGCATTGACCACCACATGATTGGCCGTCAGAATTTCGCCGGATTCGTTGATAACAACACCACTGCCAATGCCATAACCATCTTCACCGTTCTCGTCTTGAGTCTGGATTTGAATGAAGACCAGCGAAGGTTGAATATATTGGTAGACCAGCATGGAATTAGCGGGTTCTGGTGTAGCAGAGGCCATCGCCGCCACGATTTGGGCAGTGATGTCGTCTTCATTGAGGGGGGCAGGCTGCGGGAAGAAGGTGTTGTAGAGAAGTACACCCAGCAACGCTGCCACGATACCAATGGCAAACAACCCAATATAGCGGGTTTGGCGTGTCCAATTTCGGAACCTGGGTGTGGTGAATTTAAACTCTGAAGCCGGAGTCGAATCGGTTTCTGCCTTCATATTCTCCTGGATTGTATTGTGGTGCTGAATGTGTGCGGTAAAAAAAAGATTTGCAGAGTATACGGCAAAAATGTTAAGACAATGTGAAAATGAGACGAAAACGAAGGTTTGTTTGCGATAAGTTTAGGAACCATTAAGATTGTATGATGTGGCTCGTTCCTCTGGTGCAAAGAAAGTACACAACAGGTTGGTCTAATCTCGTCAGTTAATGGCGTTTCTTAATCTGGGCTATTTTTCTGCACCTGGGTGAGTTCTTGGGGAGTATTGATATTGGCAAAGGAACGGCCGTTTTCATCAAACTCTTCTATCTCATCTTTATCCACATAACGCACAGTCACTTGCCCATAAAATCGGGTGATCTTCAACTGTTTCGCTTGCAAATTGGCCTCAATCGGGGGTAAACACGCCTTGCTGTACACGGCGTGCAGCGGCTCTGGGAACTTGTCCCAGCGTGGCACAATCACGTCGGCTGTTTCACGCAAGGAGATGAGGTGTTGGAGCAACGGCCGTTTTAACCAGGGCATATCACAGGCCACAATCAGAGTATGGGCATGGCTGGCATGGGAAATAGCCGTGTGGATGCCACCCAACGGCCCATGATCCGGAAAAATATCCGCCACCGTCGGCACACCCAGATACGCATACGGTTCTGGGTTATTCGTCACAATAAACGTTTCTTGTCCCAAATCTGCCACTTGCGCCAGCACCGTTTCTATCATCGAACGGCCGTTATACAGCACAAACGACTTATCCGTTCCCATCCGACTGCTTTGGCCGCCTGCTTGAATTGCCACTGAAACTGGAGTCATCGTCCATCCTTATAAAGCGAGAGGCGAGAGCAAGAGCAAGAGGTTTCTCTGTCCTCTTGCTCTCGCTCCAACCTCTTGCTCGCCCTACATAAACCGGTAAAAGACCTGATTACTGAGAAAGTATGCTTTTTCTGTCAGATATAAACGGCCGTTTTCCACCTTCACCATCTCCCAGGCAAGCAGTTGGCTGACTGCACCTGGAAACGCCTCATCAAGCGTCTGCCCAAAGCGGGTGGCAAATGCTGCCAAATCCATGCCCTCTTGCAGCAAACGCAGCTGCGTGATGACAGCATCCGACATCGCTTCTTCACGGGTGATGGCGTGGTGGTCGGCAACGGCCGTTGTCAGCGGATAAGGCAGTTCGTCATCCATTTCCAGGCGGCGCAGGTAAACGCGGGGCTGCTTAACATTGGCATAGCGCGTGCCGCCAGCGTGTCCATGCGCCCCCGCGCCAATGCCCAGATATTCACCATCCCGCCAATACGTTAGATTATGTAAACATTCCCGTCCCGGCTGCGCCCAATTCGAGATTTCATAATGTTCATAGCCGTGCTGCGCCAACAGTTCACGCGCCAGTTGGTACTGGTCGGCGGCAAGATCGGGGTCTGGGGGTTGGAAACGGCCGTTTTCCAACCAACGCTGCATCGGCGTACCCGGTTCAATCGTCAGGCAATAGAGGCTGAAATGGGGCGGCTCTAGCGCCAGCACCGCTTCAATGCTCCGCTGCCAGCTTGCCAACGTCTGCCCTGGCAAGCCATAAATCAAATCCAGGTTGAAATTGCGCAAACCAACCTGTCGCGCCATTTTCACCGCCGCCACCACAGCCGCAAAATCATGCTCCCGTTCCAACAATGCCAATTCAGCAGCAACGGCACTCTGCACGCCAAAGCTAATACGATTAACACCAGCCGCCGCTACCGCCGCTAAATACGCCTCATCTACCGTACCCGGATTTGCTTCCATCGTAATTTCAGGTGTGCCCACTGGCTCAAAACAGCGAGCCACCGTCTGCAAAATTTGGCTGATGGTATCCGGCGGCATCAGGGATGGTGTGCCGCCGCCAAAAAAGATGGTGTGAAACGGCCGTTTAGGCAGGTCTAACGGTCGCTTCGACAGGCTCAGCGTCCGTTGAGCTTGTCGAAGCGGTTGCTGAGCTTGTCGAAGCGCCTGCTGAGCTTGTCGAAGTGCCTGCTGAGCTTGTCGAAGCGCCACGCGCTCAATTTCCGCGCACACACCGTCGGCATACGCGCGTTTCAAGTCGCCTAAACTGGTATAGGTATTGAAATCACAATACGAACAGCGATGACGGCAAAAAGGGATATGGATGTAGAGACTAAGCAAATCTTGTGGGTTCAATCGTATCTTCCAAAAGTGGCTAACACCTGTTTATGTATTGTCGCCAGTGCCAGCATAACGTATCATAGTAATTAGTTCAACAATTGCAAACGGCCGTTTGCAAACGGCCGTTTCACAACCCTTTAGGAATCAACCAAATGAAAATCCTGGTTACAAACGCAGACGAAGCCACAGAATTATTCTCTGTGACTTGTGTTGCCCTTCCCATGAAACACCCCGGCATCGTTACAGGAGACAATCCATGACCAACAAACCCATCACAGTCAACCCGCAAACCTTAGCGCGTTTGGTTGAAATCAGCCGCATTTTAAATTCAGCGACCAGTGTTGATCGTCTGCTGCATTACATTATCAAACAGGCGGCTGATTTAACCGGGGCAGAAGCCGCTTCTATTCTCCTGCTTGATCCGCATACACTTCAACTCCACTTCCGCGCCTCCTCCAACGCCGGTCACAGTGAAATGGCAAACATTCCCGTGCCGCTGGAAAACAGTATCGCGGGTGCCATTCTCACAGAAAACCGCCCCATGCTCATCAGCGATGTCAGCAAAGACCCGCGCTGGAATCCGGCCGTCTCTCAAACCATCCAGTTTGAAACCCAATCTATTCTGGGCGTGCCCATGCACGATGTGGATCGGCAGCCGATTGGGGTGTTAGAGGCATTGAACAAGCAAAACGGCCGTTTCACCCGTGAAGATGCTAAAACAATGGTCATCCTGGCCGACATCGCTGGCGTTGCCATTGAACGCGCCCGTCTCTCAGAAGATTTACAACAAGCCTACGAAGCGCTGAATGAACTTGACCAACTCAAAACAGATTTCATCGCCGTCGCTTCCCATGAACTGCGTACCCCACTGTCTGTCATCATGGGCTACGTTTCCTTCTTGCGGGAGGAGGCCAACGAGAGTACGGCCAGTCAGCTAGACAGTGTTATGGGCGCCGCCATTCATCTGCGCGATCTGATTCAAGCGATGCTTAATCTGCGCTATGTCGATGCTGGTGAAACGAAACTTAAACTGGAACCAACTGATTTCACCGCACTCACCCGTGAAATTGCCGCCGCCGCCACAGAAACGGCCGTTGCCAAACAGCAAAGCCTCACCGTTGACCTGCCCATCACTCCCCTGCTGGTACACGCCGACCAAAGCGTGCTAGAAGTTGCCATTAACAACCTCATGAACAATGCCATCCGCTTCACCCCTCCGGAAGGCAAAATCAAAGTAAGCCTTAAAAAACAAGGCGCTGAAGCCTGGTTTAGCATCACCGATACCGGCATTGGCATTGCCGAAGACAAATTAGAACGCATTTTCAATCGGTTCTACCAGTTAGAACCCGCCCTCGTGCGCCAACATGGTGGCTTGGGCATCGGTCTTTCTATTGCTAAAGATTTGGTGGAAATGCAAAACGGCCGTATCTGGGCTGAAAGTGTTGAAAATCAGGGCAGCACATTTACCATCGCGCTGCCCCTCGTCAACCAGACCTGATAATGCTAAACCTGTCAAGCCAAAAATAATCGGTATACTTATGGTTAACCTGGGGAGCTGCTTTTCTTGTTGGATTTCTTATTTAGATCGTGACTGAACAAGAAGTCAGCGCGAAGGAGGATGAAAAATTGGCGAGTATTAATCAACTTCTGCAAAATAAAGGCGGTCAGGTGTGGTCTGTTAGTCCAGACAACACCGTTTTGGAAGCACTGACCACAATGGCTGAGAAAAATATCGGCGCCGTTGTGGTGGTAGAACCAGACGGCACTGTTTGCGGCATCTTCTCTGAACGAGATTATGCGCGGAAAGTGGTCTTAAACGGCCGTTCCTCCAAAAGCACCCTCGTTCGTGAAGTGATGACAGGCGAAGTCTATTATGTGCGCCCCCAGGACAGCGTAGACCGCTGCATGACCTTGATGTCTGAAAAACGGTTCCGCCACCTGCCCGTCCTCAACGACGACTCAGAGCTAGTCGGCATGATCTCCATCGGCGATGTCGTTAAAACAATCATCGCTGAACAAAAATTACTCATCAATCATTTAGAAGATTTCATTACAGGCACACGGTAAAGGCTCAGTTTCCAGTGTACAGTGGACAGTGATCAGTGTTCAGTACACCTAACACTGCCCACTTTACACTGATCACTGATCACTAGATTATGACCAAATTCACCCTCAACCTCGACGGCGAGGAACAAGAAGTTGAAGTGACGCGCCAGGGGAATCACCTGCATGTCACCTACGCTGACAAAACCGCTGAACTGGAACTCGTTCACACGGACGGAGCAGAATTGCTTTTAGAGAAAATTCTGGCAGACGGCTCCCGTCGGCGGATTCGAGCAGCCGGGCATACGGGTAGAGGAGACGAGCGGCAGGTGTGGGTAAACGGCCGTTATCACACCTACCAGCGCGTCCGTCAACGCGGTCAAAGTGGCGGTCTCGGCGAAGGCAGCCTCGCCGCCACCATCCCCGCCGTCGTCACCGAAATCCTCGTCAGCCTCGGCGACACCGTCAACGAAGGCGACCGGCTCATCTTGCTCGAATCCATGAAAATGGTCATCCCCATCCAGTCTCCCTACCACGGCACCGTCACCAGCATCAACTGCACCGCTGGCGAATCCGTGCAGGCTGGCATAGCTTTGATAGAATTAACGAAAATTGACGATTAACGATTTACGATTTACGATTCGTGAGTAACCCACCCAATCGTCAATCAAAAATCATAAATCGTAAATCCTATTGGGAGCATCTATGAATCAACAACGACTTATCAAACTGCAACAACAACTCAGCCAACAGCATCTCGATGGCGTTATTTTGATGCCAGGGCCAAATTCCTATTACCTCTCTGGTATGCACACCCATGTCAGTGAACGGCCCATACTGCTCTTCATCCCCCAAAGCGGCGACCCCGCCATCATCATTCCAGGGCTGGAAGCGATGAAAGCCGAAGAAGCCGGCATTCCCGCAGAGCGCATCTTCGCCTGGACAGACGAAGAATGGTTTGCAGGCGCATTTGCCAAAGCAGCGCAAGCACTCCATTTAGACGGCACACATTGGGGTGTAGAAGCTCTCTACATGCGCGTATTGGAACTGGAAGCACTAAAAGCCGTCGCCCCCACTATGCAAACCAGCCACGCCGAGCCAGCCCTCATGGCGCTGCGTTCCGTCAAAGATGCGGACGAACTGGCCGCCATGAGCAAAGCCATCGCCGTGGCCGAACGCGCCATCGAACGACTCATCCCCCAAATCAAAATCGGTATGACAGAAAAGCAAGTGGCTGCCCAACTCACCGCCATCTTGCTGGCTGAAGGCGGCGAATCGATAGCCTTTGGCCCCATCGTTTCATCCGGGCCAAACGGGGCTTCACCACATGCTATGCCGGGAGAACGGCCGTTAACCCACGGTGATCTGCTCGTCGTCGATTGGGGCGTGTTTGTTGATGGTTATCCCTCAGACATCACCCGCACCTTTGCCGTCGGTGAAATCGACGACGAACTCAAGCAAATCTACAACATCGTGCGCCAGGCCAACGAAGCAGGCAAACAAGCCGCCAAACCAGGCGCAACCGGGCAGGATGTAGACCGCGCCGCTCGTAAAGTTATCGTCGATGCGGGCTACGGCGACTATTTCTTCCACCGCACCGGTCACGGCCTCGGTTTGGAAGTTCATGAACTGCCCGGCATGGTCGAAGGCAATATGCAGCCGTTGGCAGAAGGCAATGTCTTCACCGTAGAACCAGGCATCTACATCGCTGGACGGGGCGGCGTGCGCATTGAGGACGATGTGGTCGTTACGGCCGCTGGCTGTCGCTCCCTCACCAGCTTCACACGGGACTTAATCACAATTGAATAATCTAAAACACATACTTTTTGTACTGGTGCTGGGCATAACGGCCGTTACCGCTTGCAATACCTCACCCACCCCAGCACCATCAGCCGCAACCACCATGGCAGCTCTGCCGCCTGCGCCTACCGCCATACCTACCGCCACCGCCACAGGCACAGCCACCATCACACCTTCAGCAAAGCCATATCCCATCGAGCCGTCTGCCACTGCCACCCAACCAACAGACGCCTATCCACCTGCCGAAATTGCCACCAGCGACAATCAGGAAAGCGCCTATCCTGAGGAGCAAACCAACACACCACCGCCGCCGCCTACGCCTACCCCCATCCCCACCATCGACTTCGCAGCCGTCAAAGCAGAGCTGCAAGCCAACGGTCAGGATATTGGCTATACGAAGATCGGCTTCCATGTCAGTGTTGGCGGAAACACCGAGGGGCTGGAGGATTGGATGCGCAAGCTAGACGCTGCTGGTGTACCATTCTTCCTGAAGAGTGTAGACAATGCCGAACCCATCTACTTTGCCCAGGAATTGATGAAGGAAAGCGGTGTTCCGCATACGCTGGTATTCCGCAAAGCCGCTGGTGGCACTAAATTCAACCTGCCCAATTACGATTTGCCACCGGCAGTTGCTGCACAGGAACATTGGCAGCTCCATCGAGATGATTTCCCGCCTGAATTGGATCCCAACTACGTCTGGCTGGAAACAATTAATGAAGTGGACAAAAACAGGTCTGAATGGCTGGCACAGTTTGCCATTGAGACGGCAAAGTTGACGATGCAAGATGGCTACAAATGGGCCGCGTTTGGCTGGTCTTCGGGCGAACCAGAGCCGGAGCAATGGCAAGAACCTGCTATGCTGGAATTTTTGCGGCTGGCCGGTAACAATCCTGACAAGATTGCCATCGCTCTACACGAATACAGCTATTTGGTTGAAGATATTGGTCACATTTATCCGTACAAGATCGGCCGTTTTCAGGAACTGTTTCGTATTGCTGATGCCAATGGCATCCCCCGGCCCACAGTGCTCATCACGGAATGGGGCTGGACTTACAAACATGTGCCAGAGCCTGAACCTGCCATCGCCGATATTGCCTGGGCGTCAGCCCTGTACGCCCCTTACCCTGAAGTAAAAGGGGCGGCCATTTGGTATTTAGGTGAAGGTGACACGTTCGGTAACATTGCTGATGAAACGCAGCGGCTTATTGATCCCTTGCGCATCTACGCTTTGACCAACTACTTTGTAATCCCGTTACCACCAGAACAGATGCCAATCAATCCTGAGCAGCACCAACCGTAACACCATTCAACTGAGTCCTGGGAACAGAG
>JACSSI010001255.1 GCA_014879345.1 Anaerolineae bacterium
AAATTATAATTCACAACTATTTTTCTTTATCCAAGATGGGGATGGCGACCAAGCAAAATCTCTTCTTCGCGAATTGAAAGCATAATGGGGCGATTCATTTTTTACGCAGTCAAGGTAGCTCGTCCAGTTTGGGTTAAACCTTCTACACGCACACCATCCCATTGAAAATGAGTAGACCATGTTTCTTGGCGGGGATGAAAAATTGGAATCAACTCATTAGTCAAAGGGTCTGGCACAGTTACACGAGCTGCTTTATGAAGCGAACAACCAACACAGGCTAATGCCAGATTGTCTGAAGCTGTTTGCCCACCAGCAGAAACAGGAAAGATGTGGTCAACATGAAAGGTAGCAGCTTGCCCGCGTTGTGATAAGCCACAATATTCACAACGATTCTCGGCACGATTAATAACGAATCGTCGTAAATCTTCTGAGATATGGCTACTCATGGATTAATTGGGCAGTTGTTTAGAGCGTAGTTTTAACAGTGATAAAAATTCAGCCAATTCAACCAGCCCTTCCGCTTCCTCACGTTCCGAACGTGTTAATTTTTCGCCTTGATCCTGACGATCTAGTAAGGTTTGCAGTCGTTTTTGCACGGCCAATGGTAATTCAAATTGTGCCAATTCGCTTTCAATTACTAATTGCATCATAAACCTCCGTGTATGATTACTATTGTAGCAGATTCAAGAACGGTTAGTCATTTTGACGTTAATACTTTTCCAAAAAGGCGCGGATTTTTGCCATGCTGTCGTCCCAAGTGGGCCAGGTTAGAAAACTTTGGCGGGCGTTGAGGCTGAGTCGGGTGAGTTCGTACCGGTTTTGGTGCAAATGATGGATACGTTGAGATAAAACGGCCGTTTCCCCTTCCCTCACCAAAACCCCATTCTCACCATCCTGGATAATCTCACCAGCCGCACCCGATGTAGTGCCAATGGCTGGCAGACCAAAACTCATCCCTTCCAGATAGACGATGCCAAAGCCTTCATACTGCGAAGGCACTGCCAACAGGTGACTGCGCCGGTAATGGTACGCTAAGTCTGCGTCGGAGACCGCCCCGTGAAAGGCGATACGGTCTGATACATTGGCGGCCTCGATTTGGGCTTGGATGCGGCGAGTGTATGAGGGGGAAACGGCCGTTTCCCCCACCACCGCCAGTCGCCAATCCATTTCAGGCAACTGGGCGAGCGCTCCAATCAACACATGCAACCCCTTCCGCGCCATCACATTGCCCACAAACAAAAGCCGTAAAGCACCTGGTTGCTGGCAGCGTGCCACGATTTCCTCAGCACTGATGACAGGTTGAAAGCGGTCTCCCGCTGGTGTGGCGACGACGTGGGGGCTTTCGCTCCCCGTCATTTTCTCCACTTCCCGTTTTGTAGTTTGACTGTTGAAGACAAAGCCATCAACAGAACGCAAATAGCGGCGTTCGATGTGCTGATAAATCGGCATGAGTCCACGCGGATGGGCTTCGCTGCTGCGCAGGTGGTGGACGATGCTGATGATGGGGTATGAACGGCCTG
>JACSSI010001256.1 GCA_014879345.1 Anaerolineae bacterium
CGCCACGATGTCCCAAAGCAGCAACGATTCATCGTGGCCGCCCGATAGCAGTTGCGTGCCATCTGGGCTGAGGCTGATGCCGTGAATGCCCCAATCGCCATCCGCAGAAAAGTGGCTACCAGCGCCCTCCGCCAGCCCTGTGAGCCGTTGCAGTTGTTCTCCGCTTTGCAAATCCCAGACAATCATCGTGCCATCCCAGGAACTGGAAACCGCTTGCTGCTCACCGGGCAAAAAGGCCACATCATTCACCCCGCGCCCCTCAAAATGACCGATTAGGCGCTGCACTATTTCCCCTGTATCCAAACCTGTATTGAGCGCCGTCGAAATATCCCAATAGATCACGTCGCCACCCAAGGAACCGGAGATAGCATAACGGCCGTTGCTGCTAATCTCCACACTGTTAACACTGCCTTGATGTCCTTCCAGGTGGCGAATGATTTCTCCGGTTTCCAGACTCCACAAAATCAGCGTGCCATCCTGCGTCGCCGCCAATGCCTGGCTCCCGTCTGGTGTAAAAGCCACGTCATAAATGCTGCCCGCGCTGCCTGTCAGATGGCGCAGCGCCTTGCCTGTTTCATAATCCCACAAAATGAGATCGGTGTCCGGGTCATTGCCACCAGAGAGCGCGTAACGGCCGTCTGGACTGATGGTTAAGGCCATGCCACGATTTTCAGTACCAGGGCCAGGAGGCAGATGCCCGGAACCGTCCGCACCCCAGCGGGCTAACTGCCAGGCGCTGGTCAAATCCCAGATTTGCAGCGACCCATCCGCAGCGGCGCTGACCACCTGCGTATCACTCAAAAAATGCAGACTGTGAATCTCGCCTCCATCGCTGCGCAACCGCTCAATCATCGTGCCTGTAACCAAATCCCACCAGATGATGGTTTGATCCTGGCTAGCTGAGATCGCCTGTTTGCCGTCAGGACTGAAGGCCACAGCTATTACCACCCCTTCATGTCCTTGCAAGCGCTGCACGACCACACCCATTGCCAAATCTGTATTGAGTGCCGTCGAAATATTAAAATAGTAGAGCAAGTTATCGGCCGCAGCCGCCAAGCCAAAACGACCGTCTGGACTAATCGCGACTCCTTCAATTGTCTGATCCATCTCGGTAAAAAAGTGAATCAGCTCGCCGCTGGTCACGTCCCACAAGGCTAACGTGTGGTCATTCGTGCCCGAATAGTTGATCTGCCCCACTAAAGCAGAACGGCCGTTACCACTGAGTGCCATGTCCAAAATTCCTTCCTGGTTGCCCTCCGTTGTACCGCCAAAGCGCCGCACCATTTCCCCCGTCGCCAGACCTGTATTGAGCGCAGTCGAAATATCCCACACAATCAAATCGCTGGGAGCCGCGGCTGCTTCCTCGCTGGTCACGGCGTACTGTCCATCC
The DNA here is from genome assembly GCA_014879345.1 of Anaerolineae bacterium. Taxonomy (GTDB): domain Bacteria; phylum Chloroflexota; class Anaerolineae; order Promineifilales; family Promineifilaceae. The sequence goes on from JACSSI010001256.1 coordinate 1,391, forward strand.
GGCATAAAGGCCACCCCGCTGACATCCCCTTTATGCCCCACCAACCGCTGTACCAGTTCGCCGCTGTCCAGATTCCAGAGAACGGCCGTGTCATCCGCCGACCCCGATAGCGCCCACTGCCCATCCGGG
>JACSSI010000139.1 GCA_014879345.1 Anaerolineae bacterium
TGCATAGGCGACGGCATCCATCGGCAATTCAACCGGCTTGCCCTGAAAAGATGACAACATGATTGCGTTCCCCAACGTGAGGGAGTTAATCCCCTCAACAGCGGGGGCAACCAATACTTCATCATTCAATAGGGCATTGGCAAAATTCTCGATAATCAACTTATGCCCGGGCTGTCCGTGATGTTCGTAAGGGATATCGATCTTCCAGTTTTCAACACGTTTATGACCACTAACGGCCGTTTTAATATATTCAATTGATGACATGCGATTGCGATAGAAAGTGAGTTCGCCATTTTCAAAAATCAGCTTGCCCTTCTCGCCCACAATTTCCAGGCGGTTAGTACCGGGTGATTCGGCCGTTGAAGTGATCAGATGGCCGATCATGCCATTTTCGTATTCGAAATAGCCCGTGACTTCATCTTCAACTTCGATATTGTGGTATTTCCCGATGGACGCGAATCCGGTGACTCGTTTAGGCATGCCGACGAGCCATTGGAACAGGTCTATATTGTGAGGACACTGGTTTAACAGAACACCCCCGCCTTCACCTTTCCAGGTGGCACGCCAGCCGCCGTTGTCATAATAGCTTTGGGTGCGGAACCAGTCGGTGATGATCCAGGTTGTGCGAATGAGTTTTCCAAGTTCACCTTCATCAATTAAAGATTTTATTTTCTTCCAGAAACCGTAAGTACGTTGCTGGAACATGGCTGCGAAAAGCAAATTCGGATATTTCTCCAGGGCTTTTTCGTAAGCAGCAATCATCTCTTGCGCAGCTTGTACGTGAACAGCGATTGGCTTCTCGGTCAATACATGGATGTCACGCTTAAAGGCTTCCATAGCAATCAGAGGGTGATCATAATGGGGGACAGCGATCAATACTGCGTCCAGTTTGGCTTCATCAAACATTTTAGTCGTATCGTAAAAAGCTGGAACGCCATACATTTCCGCATATTTATCAGCTTTAGCACGATCACTATCACATATCGCGGCTAGTTCGGTATTTTCAAGGGCGTCAATATCTATGGCATGATAATGCCCCATTGCACCCACGCCAATTAGCGCAAGTTTTATTTTTGAATTTGTCATCATCTTTTATCCTCTGTTTTTGCTCAACACAAAAATTTTTTTACTTCAAATGACCAAGACGGTCAGCCATATTCTCAGCTTTGATTGCCAATTCCATTGTTAGGAAAGAATGAGCCTGAGTCATGGCCGTTTCGGTGCGGTTGATGATGTCGTACATCAACTGAGGCGCGTATGGCAGGGGAACATCCTTGCAATCTATGTATTCGGTACCTTTTTGATTGACGAGGAAGAGATGTTCATCACCAGGGCGACCAGCGATGTCGATGTATTTGCGGAGTTCGATGTAGCCTTCAGTACCGGTTATAAATAAACGGCCGTCTCCCCATACCCCCAATCCATCTGGCGTAAACCAATCCACTCGAATATAGCCAACCCCGCCCTCGCCACGCACCATTACATCGCCAAAATCTTCAAGTTCGGGATGTTCAGGGTGATGAAAGTTGGATACTTGAGCGGAAACGATCTCGGCCGTTTTTGAACCTGTAAAATGCAAAAACTGATCAAAGTTATGCGACCCAATATCGGTCAGAATGCCGCCGTACTTTTCTTTGACAAAAAACCAGTCTGGTCGAGAATCCAGCCGCCGATGGTGGGGGCCGAGGCTTAGTGTTTGAATCACTTTACCGATTGCGCCCGCTTGAATGAGTTCGTCTGCTTTGGCGGCGGCTCTGCTCCAAAACCGTTCGCTGTAACAAATTGAGTAGATTTGCCCTGTTTCTGCTTGTACGCGACGGACTTCTGCCAACTGTTCCAGGGTGATTAAGCCTGGCTTATCGACCATGTAGTCTTTGCCGTGCTGCATCACTTTGATGCCCATGGGGGCGCGTTCAACGGGAATGCCCGCGTTGAGTACCAATTGGATGCTTTCGTCCTCTAAAATTTCTTCGAGCGTGGCTGCACGTGGGATTTGTGGGTAAGCGGCTGAAAATTCAGCCGCTAGATCATCTTCTGGCGCAAAAAAGGAAACGGCTGTTGCCCCAGCATCCAGCATACTTTGAGTTTGTCCGTAAATGTGACCGTGATTAAGGCCAGTCACGGCAAAACGAATATTAGGTTGTGTCATAATTGGATAACTCCCTCTTCAAAAATGGATATCAGCATCCCATTTTACATACAAAATACAATAATCAGATATTACTACATTTTGACTCCACTTGAAGCGATTCCAGTCGTAATATATCGTTGCAAGAAGATAAAAATAATTGTAATCGGCAAAAGCGCCAAAACCGACATAGCCAACAGATATTGCCATTGAATATCGAATTGACCCTGGAACATGTTCAAACCCATCTGTAGCGTAAACTTATCGGTTTGAGTCAGCACAACCAACGGCCATAAAAAGTCATTCCAGCGCCACATAACAGAGAAAATAGCCAGGACGGCAATCGCTGGTGAAGCTAATGGTAAGATTATCTGCCAATAAATCCGCCACTCAGAAGCCCCATCGATTCTGGCTGCATCGAGCAGGTCATCTGGTATTGTTAACATATATTGACGCAGCAGAAACACACCAGTTGGCGTCGCTACAGTAGGCAAAATGACACCAATCAACTTATTTGACCAACCTAACGTCGTAACGACCAAGAAATTGGGAACCAAGGTAACTGTCGTCGGGATCATCAACGTTCCAAGGATCAGTATGAACATGATATGACGTCCTCTAAAATCATATTTGCTCAATGCAAATGCCGCCAGGCTGTTAATAAACAAGGTGATCAAGGTTGCTGACACTGTTACGATGACACTGTTTTTAAAAAAGGTGAAAAACTGAAATCGTTGTAATGGTTGAATGTAATTTTGCCATTGCAGGGCAAAGGATCGAACAGGTTCTGTCTGGTTCACATGAACCTTAATCAGTTCACCTGGGTTGACCGGATCAATGAACTGCGCTTCAATTCCAATTCGTCTAACTTGGGCCAATTCAGCAACCGTACCATCATCTAAAGTTACAGTGTAAAGGGACAAAGGTGAGTCATATCCTTCAACTTCCACCTTTTCATCCGCAGAAGGCAAAAAAGAGGGAGGGAAACGCTCCAATTCTGCTGCAGTTTTAAATGATGATACGGCACCCCAAAGCACAGGGCCAAACATAAGCAGGGTACCCAATCCTAAATAAAGGTACATCAAGATATCGGCAATATGTAAACGATGTGTTCCCCGGGTACGAAATAGAAATTTTGTTGTGTTAGACATGTAATATTATTCCTCTCCACTACCAGTTACACGCATTTGGATGATTGTCAATATTACCAAAATGAGTCCTAATAGGATGGAAGCCGCAGCTGCCAAGCCGAAATTTTGTAGTGATGTCGCAAAACCAATATTGTAAATATATTGAACGATATATTGCGTTGCTGTGCCTGGCCCTCCCCCTGTCATCACAAAAACATGGTCAAAGACCTGTACTGCACGAATAAAAGTTAATACCAAGACAACGATGAGAGATGGCTTCAATAACGGCAATGTGATATGACGGAAAGAGGCTCCCCTTCCAGCCCCGTCAATTTTTGCAGCTTCATACAAGGTGTTGGGAATGGCTTGTAAACCCGCCAAAACGATCAATGTATAGAAACCTACTTTGGCCCAGACGCCAATAAAGATGACCCAAAAACGAGACCAGTTAGCGTCTAGCAAAAAGTTGATGGGCTCAAAGCCAAATGGAGTGAGACTTGCATTGAGAATACCCTCACGTTGTAAAATCCATTTCCACAGCAAAGCGATAACTACCGAGGATAGTAATGTGGGGTAGAAAAACACACTGCGAAAAAATCCACGTCCTTTTATATTTTGGTTGAGAATTACAGCTGTCAGAACTGAGAAAATCAAAATGGCGCCAACTTCAAATATAACGTACCAAATTGTATTCTGAAGACCACGCCAGAATAGATCGGCTCGACAAGAATTGGGGTCGAGGTAATTTCCACATTCTAACAAGATGTCAAAATTTCCAGTACCAACAGGAAACCGATCCTGGGGAAGTGGCTTGACACCTCCGGTAAATGCGTAGTAAAAATTGATAAGTAGTGGCAAAAGGGAGAACATGGCAAAAAATACCATATTCGGCAAGACAAATATGTATGCCATACCTTGAATACCGACTCGTCTCTGGATAAAATCCATAAACAAATCGCTTATATTCATCAATAAGTGCAACAAGCCTGTTATTGGTAATAGCAAAAGCTGGGGGATTTTTTTCGGCTTTTGGGTGATTGTTTCTGACATAAAAGTATTCCTAAAATTAGGTAATCGGCAAGGAGTTTTCAGAAATAAATTATGCGAAGCCTTGCCGATTTCTTCGGGGAAACTGCAGATTTGAGCATTACGGTTGTCCGGAAATTTTCTGCGGTTTACCCAATATCAGAGAAATGAGGAGGTCGTAAGTGAATCATTACGACCTCCTCATGGTACTTTACGTTACTATTCCCCGGTTGCAGCTAAGCCTTCGTCAACGTCAGCTTGTATGCGCTCAATTGCCTCATCTAAACTCAATTCGCCGACAATTGCTTGTGTTAAGCGATCACGAATAGAGTTGAAAAGAAGCGAGTTATATTTATAGCCTTGCAATTCGTATGTGAGTGGAGCAAGCTTACTTGTCTGGTTGCCAAAAACTGTGTAGGCATTAAGTGCTTGGGGTAGATCTGTTTCATATGCAATGCCTGATTCAATCAGACCCTCATGTTGAGGAATATAATTAGCACGGGCTGCCCACTCGCCGTAATTTTCCTCGGCAGCTAAAAACTCCATCAAACGAGTTACCTGTTCAGGGTATTGGGTTGCCGCAATACCTACGATTACAGAGCCACCTGGCATACCGGAGCAAGCAGCAGGCCCACAGGGGTTCGGAACAGCCTCCCAATCAAAGGCATCACCAATTTGATCGGTAAATGGACCTATTTGCCAATTCCCAGTCATATATAAAACCAAATTGCTGTTCACAAATTCGGCACGCGCATCCTGGTAAGAATCGCCACCCGCCCATACATCAAGCGGCATTGTGCCATCGGCATGCCAATCGATCATCAACTGAGCCATTCGACGGAAGCCTTCATCGTCAATTGTTGGATATCCTTCTTCATTAAAAAATTGTGCGCCTTGACTAACAGCAGGCCCAGCGAATCTGTGCCCGCTTCGATCCATTGCCATTGCGTAATCAACGCCTGTGGCATCACGGACCTGTCGTGCGGCTTCTGCCCATTCTTCCCAGGTGACTTCATCGGAGGTATCACTGGGAACCGCCACACCAGCCTGTTCGAAAAGGGTGCGATTGATGAATGGCCCTGTTACTGTTACGTCAGAGTAGATACCATTGATCTCATCGAGGCCATCAGGGTTGGTGGCATTAATCGTTGTCTGCATATTTTCTTCCCAGTAGCCTGGGTCAGTTAAGTAGGGGCGCATATCCAGGTAATATTCTGACAATCCACCAATATCGGTTACTTTAGCAATATCTGGGCCATCTCCTGTTTGAAGTTGAAGGGGGAGACTCTCCATAATTGTGGAGAGAGGGACATTATCAAGGATGACATTGATGTCTGGGTTCTCAGATTCAAACCGGTCTAACAAATCTTCCATTACCACAGAAGCATCGATGGGCAGTTCGCCCATGAAGCGGATGTCAACCTGTTCTGCAGCAACTTCTACTTGCCGAGTGACTTCAACTTCGACTTCTGTTTCAACCTGTCTGGTTACTTCAACTTCAACTTCTACCGGCACTTCTTTTTCAACCTCTACTGTTTCAACAACTGTAATGACTTCGGGCTCAGCGGAGCCACAGGCTGCAAGAAACAATAAAAGGCCAACTAATGAGACTGTCAGCATCAACTTTTTAACATCATTTTTTATCTTCATGCGGTTCTACTCCTTTTGGGGTTTATGTTTGGGATTCTTTAAATAAAAACAAAACTATTTCACTTCTCCATACCATCTCCTTTTGCGCTTTGTTTTGCACCTTAATGAATGAACCCAAACCCCTGCTTGCGATCCCATATTAGTTGTGTTACCGTTTCGCTTGGTTCGGAAAGCAACAAGGGCTAATTTTGCTTGTATACATAACAAGCAAGGTGACAAAACTTGAGTGCGCTCATATTCCGACTAGTGTAGGGCTCTTGATTTCTTGACAGGATGGAAGAGTCCTACGCTTTTTTTTGATAATCAATGGTTCAGTTATGTACCAAAGATCTACAGGAAGCCCCTTTTATCAATTGGCTACAGACGATTAAGTTTCCATGACATAGGCTTTCGTTTTCAATTTGCCTCAACAACAATTCTGCTGCCAGATAGCCAACTTCAAAATGAGGAACCTGAACCGTCGTTAATGTAGGCAAGCCTGAGGGGGTATCTTCAGAGCCGTCTAGCCCGATGATGGAAATATCTTTGGGGACATCAAGCCCCATATCAACAGCACCTTGAATCGCTTGGTTCGCTCTTTCATCATGAATGGCAAAGATGGCGGTAATTTCTGGGTGCTGGGTTAAAAGTTTTTTTGTGGCATCTGTGCCGTTATCTCCCAACATGATCCAATCTTCGTTTATTGTCTGGTTAAGCTGCTGCATTTTTTGACGATAGCAGGATAGACGAACATCAAACCATTCATACGCTTGGTCACTCTTGTTAGCTAAGAAGGCGATTTTGCGATGGCCTAATTGGGCAAGGTGATCAAGAGCAGTTTGGGCCTGTTGATGATGATTTTGACCGACTGTGCTGATGGGGAGGTCGGGCCAGTTGCGACTAAGCACAACAAGAGGGATTTGTAATTCAATGGCTCGATGCATAAGCTGGCTGTCCCGCTTAAACCCGGCGCCCATCAGTATTAACCCATCTGATGGGGTGTTTTTGTCTGTGAGAATATGGGTCTCTAAATTTGCCAGATCACCCTTATGATAGCCGTTGATGGCTGTGATGTTGATGTTGGCCTGTTGGGCAAAATTGCGAATGCCTTGCAGGTAGTTGACAAAGAGACCATACACATTGTTGTATGTTTCCTGGCCGACATGGTGAATGACCGTGAAGTTTTTTTGTTGGTTTTGGGGTGTGCGCATGGGACGACGTTCGGGCAGGCTATACCCTAATTCTTCGGCAGTTTTTAAAACGGCCGTTTTCATCTCTTCCGAAACACCAGGCTTGTCATTCAAGACAAATGAGACAGTGCTCTTTGATACCCCCGCTTTACGGGCGACATCTTCCATTGTTGGTTGCATCTCTATCCTCTTCTCGAACAAACTCATTCAAACAAACAACGCCGTTTGTTTGTTTGTTTTGTGTAGTTTAGTTATAATGTACACAAATGTCAAGTACAATATGTGCAAACTATTCAATCAAGCCCAAAGCCTTAACTCAAACAGAGGTTTTTCCTGTGGACGCACGCCTTATTGAAGGAGACGTGCTTCACATTGATTTTGGAAGAGCGGCATTTGGCACCTTACTTATTCCGTTGCCTGAGAGCAAAAGTCGCAGATCAATTGTTGTTCATCTTGGTGAAAAACTGACCAACGAGGGCAGAATTGATCGCAATCCGCCGGGCGCTGTTCGCTATTGTCGTATTGAACAGATAATTGTTAGCCGCCAAACGTTCTGTCGCCTCATTATTCCGTCGGACAAACGAAACAAAGGCCCCGCAGCCATCAAGATGCCAGATCATATTGGTGAAGTTTACCCATTCCGCTATACGGAGATTGAAGATGCGGCCGATATTGATCCCACAGCGGTCCGTCAGCTCTGTACACATTACCCATTTGATGAAAGCGCCTCTTCATTTCAATCGTCAAATGCCGTGCTGAATGACGTATGGGAGCTGTGTAAATACAGCATCAAAGCCACTTCTTTTTGTGGTGTTTATGTAGATGGCGACCGGGAACGCATTCCGTATGAAGGGGACGCTTACATCAATCAACTGGGGCATTACTGTGTGGATCAAGAATATGCCTTAGCCCGTTTCACCCATGAATACCTGATACAGTACCCCACCTGGCCCACAGAATGGCAGCTTCATTCCGTGATGATGGCCTGGGCAGATTATATGTACACGGGGGAGACGCAATCGCTCAAGCTGTTTTACGACGATCTTTGCGCGAAAACCTTAATCGATCTGGCGCGTGATGATGGTTTGATCAGCACGGAATCTGAATTAAAAACAAAGGCATTTGAGCAAAAATTGCATCTCTACCACCCTCGTTACGTTTTCGATCATGGTCTAAGAGACCTTGTTGATTGGCCTCCTGGCTCTTTCACTGATGGCGGTCAGGGAGAACGGGACAATCACGACATGCGGCCTGTTAACACGGTTGTTAATGCGTTTCATTATCGGGCGTTAGTATTGATGTCACGGATCGCGGCTGTTTTAGGGAAAACTGAAGATCAGCAGCGTTTTTCTGAGCAGTCAGCTCGTGTTAAGGCAACAATCAACCGTTTATTGTTTGATCACAAACGAGGAATTTATGTGGATGGGGAAGGGTCAAACCACGCCTCTCTACACAGCAATATGTTTATGCTGGCTTTTGGTTTGGTTCCAGATGAATGGCGGAAAACGGCCGTTTCTTTCATCAAATCACGCGGAATGGCTTGCAGTGTTTACGGGGCACAATTTCTGCTGGAAGCACTGTATCTGAGCGATGAAGATCAGGCCGCGCTTGAGCTGATGACTGCCCAGCATGACCGTAGTTGGTGGCATATGATTCAGGCAGGTTCGACGATGACGCTGGAGGCTTGGGATTGGAAGTATAAAAACAATCTGGATTGGAATCACGCCTGGGGAGCTGCCCCAGCCAATATAATTCCAAGATTTCTCATGGGCATCCGCCCATTAGAGCCAGGTTTCAGCAAGGTTTTGATCCAACCCCGCCCTGGCACATTGGCATGGGCAGAGATGAAATGCCCGACAATTCTTGGCAGTGTCGTTGTACGGTTTGAAAACAAGCCTATGGAATCTTTCATCCTTGAGGTAGATATTCCTAACAATATGGAGGCTCGTATTGATCTCCCACGCCTCAATCTAGACCATACCCAGGTGTTTATGGATGGCAAACCAGTAAATGGTGTAGTTTCAGGTCAATTTGTAACCATTGACCATGTTGGGTCGGGTCATCATACTTTTTTGATAAAGCGAAGTTAACGAACTCATAATTCATATTTGTTTTTAGAGGAGGCACCCCGCACCTCAGCGCACCAGCAAATGAATAGAAATGATTCACCACAAAGATACAAAGCACACGAGGCTTTTTCTTCGTGAACTTTGTATCTTTGTGGTTATTGACAAAGAGGAAAATCATGGAACTTACTGAGAAAAACGTACTTAGCCTACTCATCAACGACCTACAGCCTAAAATTCGGGTGGACGGCGGTGATATGGTTTTTAAAAACTGGAAGGCCGCGCCATTTATCTCGGCGCACATAAACTAATATGAACACAAAAAAACAGCCCACCGATTGGGTCAACCCGCTTATCGACACCGCCAACCGCCGCTTTTTCTTCTTTAGCTCCGCCTGTCGG
>JACSSI010000140.1 GCA_014879345.1 Anaerolineae bacterium
TCTCTTTTTTAACGTCTTTTTTCTTTTTATTTGATTTCTTGTCTTTTTTGGTTTTTTTGCTGTCTTTCGACTTTTTCTGCTTCTCTTTATTGTCTGGGGGCTCTTCTACTGCGGCAGCGGCGGCCTGTTTTTCACCTTTGCTTTCTTTGTTTTTTCCCCCTTTTGGCTTTTTCTTTTTCGTTTCTTCTTTTTGAGGGGAGGGCGCTTGTGCAAGTGTGGTCATTGCAGGGGAAACGGCCGTTTCCATTTCAACCACGTCCACCTCTTCAGCCAGCAGGTCTTGAGGGAAAATAGCCAGGCCAGATTTTTGATAACGTGTCACCCAATAGCTAACCTGGGTGGGGCGTAAGCCAGTTGATTCAGCTGCTGCTGCTGCCGTCTTGCCTTCATTGATTGCCAATATCGCCAGAGCACGTTGATTGTATGGTGCGTCCGCCTTGGTGGTAATACGTGATATGACCTGGACATCCTTTTGAGGCATTGTAAGTTCGAAATCATTTTTCTCAGACATAACATCTCCTTTTTTAACCTTGTGGATGGTTGATATTGTATACGAAAATGATTGTTAAATTTTGTTAGAAAGAAAATCTAAGGCAAAACGGCCGTTATCGAACCGTAATCGTTATCGTGTAGTCAATATTATTAGCATCAACAGGTGGCATCAAATTGATGGTATAGGCTTGGGTGGATGGCAAGATGGCAGAAAACTGATTTCCTGCCGTTACCCAACCAAGCGTTATCTCATCTTCACCTCGCACGGTAATGGTGATGTTGCTGCCGGTTGGGGTGGAATCTATCAGCAATGTTTGTCCTTTTTCGGCGGCACGAATATAAGTTCTGCCCGTGTTATGGTACAAAGTATCATTGTAAGTGGCTGGATTAGACTCGACTACAATCCTGTTTTGTCCTGTGCCAGGTGATGAAGATGAGTTGGAAAGCGCGACAGTCATGCTGTAATCTAAGCTGATGTTGCCCGGCTGAGGGGTGAGGTTGATGATGTAATTTTGTGTCGTCGGTAAGGTGACAGAAAAGGAGCCGCTGCTCCTGAACTCGCCAAATGGCGTGTTATCCTGCCCCACGATGGATACCAGGATGCCTGGTTGGCTGGCATTGGCGTAAATTGTTAAAGTTTGCCCCGCCTGGGCTGGCAAGAGATACGGTAAACTGGTGTTGTTGTCAAGCTGCCCGGAAAGGGTGGCCGTTGTTTTATCTGGGGCGAAGGTGATCAGTTCTGGTGGGGGAACGGCCGTTGCTATAGGCAGTGCAGGCGAAAAAGTAGGTGGTATCGTAGTGGGTGGCAACAGGGCAGTGTCAGATGTTGTGGTAGTTGGCACGGTTATACCTGCTGTCAGGATTACCTCTAAACTGCACCCATACCGACGGCCGTTTTCACCAGGCGCTGTTGTTTCGATAAAATAATCACCATCTTGTGGTAAATTCACAGTTATGGTGCCACTGCCATTGGCACTTGCTATTTCCTGATTATTCCCATCCAAAATAGTGAAGGTCATCCCGTCATGACTGGCAGTGATGTGGATGGTTAACAATTGTCCAACCCGTCCATAAAGTATGTACCGGTAAGAATCATTGGCATCTAGCTCGTGGACAAGCGTGGCTGAAGAGGAACCAGGCACAAACAGAACTTGCTCAGCGTTATGGCGGAACTGAGTAGCGGGCGTAGGCATTGACGTGTTGGTGGGGGCGGTAACGGCCGTTGCTACCAGCGGTATCGTGGTGGCAGGAACAGGTGTGGGCAAAGGGACTGCCCATGCTGGTTCTTGCTCAGAGCCACAAGCAGTGCTGGAAAGCAAGATGAAAATGAGGAAAACGGCCGTTATACCAGAAATGACTGGCAATTTAATCCAACTGAACATCATGGCTACATCAATCCCTCCACAAACTAGCAAACATCACACCCGCACAATGGTAATGGTACACGATGTCAATCAGTCAGGCGAAAAAAGGCAAACAAAAAGCGGAACACTGCTGTGTTCCGCTTTTCTAAAAAGACGAAAGACTTACTGAAAATAACCGGCAGGCTATTTCATTTTGAATGCAGCAACAATGGCAAAAATACCACCAATGATGCCGAAGACACCTAATACCCAAGGCAGTGTCGCTGCGGCAATCAAGGTGTTGCCTAATAGGATCAAACCGAACAAGATGCTGATGGCACCCAAAATACCAGCGCCCCAACCCGCACCTTTAAATGCCTGGTAAACGCCAATACCGCCATAAACGAGGCCCTGGATACCCAGAATAATAATGGCTACGCTCAAAACAACAACGGTTGCCATCAAAGGTTGCCCGACGACAATAACACCGGCCAAAATACTGATGATGCCTGCAAACAATTTCCATCCCCAGGCCGTGTGATCCATAAACAAGCCAATCAATTGGAAGATACCAGAAATAATCCAGTAAATACCCATAACCTGAATAATGAAAACGGTAGCTTTTGCGGTACTCGTCAGCAAGAAAATACCGATGATGATCAGGGAAATCCCTTCAAGTAATACCAGCCACCAAGGGGCGGCTTTTGCTTCTTTTTGTGGTTGTGTTAGTGACATGTTTCTCTCTCCTGTAATCCTTTTAAATTAGATTTATAGTGCGGTTTCTTCTTCGTCTTCGTCATGTGCGCTGAATGTTTCGCGCAATTTGGCCTCATTTTCTTCCGAAAGTGAGGTCTGTAAAACAGTGGCATCAAACTGGGCAAGCTGCGGCAAAACCTTGTCAGCTGTTGCGCTTTGAACCAATAAAAACAGGGCAGAATGACCCGGCTCGATGGTGTTGCCAATCTCTTTGATGAACTTGTCATCAACACCAATATCGGTGAACTTGCCGCCAATGGCACCACCTAAGGCGCCTGCCGCCAGGCCCAACCAGGGCATGAAGAACAACAGCCCAATAAGCATACCCCAGAAAGCACCACCCAATGCGCCTGCCCCGACAAGGCTGGTCGCTTGTTTCACTTTTGCTTTACCGTCTTGCTTGCGCACAACAACGGCAGCATCTTCCAACGCAATCAGGTGTTCTTTTTGCATTTTTGTCAGGGCATCGCGCATTTCTTCTGCGCCGGTTTCTGTTTTAAATGCAAATACAATTAATTCACTCATTATTTCTCCTTTGATAGGCCAATTCGTAGTTGCCTGTGTTTCTCAAGGTGTAAAACAGCTACGATTGGAAAAAGATACGATTTTCGGGCAATTATACTGTAAAACTTCTTCTGTGATGACTAATTTGCAAAGGGAGTTTGGAATATGGCGCAAAGATACAACTTTGTGCTAAAACCCAGCTTGCTTCTTGAAATTGTTCTGATAAAATATAGAACATGAGTTCTGATATTAGCGTTTTTCCCCAGGATAATGATTTCTTTTCACACCTTTATGAAGATCATTTTAATGAGGGATGGGAAGATGCCAGTGCTCAATACGAAATGGGTGGTTATGATCAAACCTATCAAGGGGATTTTGGATCAATTTCTATTAATCCTGCTGTTATCATGGTGCTGCTGGCGGTGGTGGTTGGTATTGTTTTGGTAGGCATGGCAGGCAGCCTGGAATATTCTCCATCGAGTCAAACTAAACCGTTAGCCACAACAGAAACGGCCGTTTCCCCCGTCATTACCCAGCCCAAACCAGCAGAAGTCAATATCAGCACCGATACGTTAACCTTTGTGGCTCCTTACTCGGAGTACTCAATCACACAAGGCGTGCATGGCGCTTCTTATGGTCACATGGCAATCGACATTGCTGCGGGGCGGGGTGAGCCGATTTTGGCACCGATCAATGGTGAGATCACTCAGTTATACATGGATGAATATGGCAATACCACGCTGGTGATTGAAAATGACGTGTATCAGGTGACATTTCTGCATGGTGACTTTGCCGTCGCGATTGGGGACAAGTTGAAGGTTGGGCAACAAATTGGCACAGAAGGCAACAACGGCTATACGATGGATATGGCTGGGAATCTTTGTTACAACCGGGAATGGTGTGGCAACCATACCCATCTAAATGTCTTTGACAAACGCATCCAGGCCAACATCAATCCGCTTAACTTGATTGGCGGCTAAGTTACGCTTTGCGTAAGTAGACAACACCCACAATCGCTACCAGGAGCAAGCCCACGCCAAATGCCATCACACCGATGCCAATGATATCATCGACGCCGCTGTTTGTTTGGCTGCTGCTTGCAGGTGGGGTGACCGCGAGCGCGGCTACCTGAAGCGGTGTGGGAGAAGGCATGAGTTGATTGGGTGTTGGGAATGGGGTGCTGGTGGCAACGGCCGTTTCCATCACAACCGGCGTCTCCGAAGGCACTAAAGTAGGCGTCGCTGGCGGCGTAGGTGACACAATAAAAATTTCATCCCCAATACCCAAAAAAGAACCTTCATTTAGTCCGTTATAAGACAGTAGTTCGTCAAGGGACAGGTTATAACGCACTGCAATACTCCAAAAAGAATCGCCACTTTCTACGATGTGGGCTAATTGGGGTGTAGGTGTAGGTGGTGGGGCTTCTCCTTCAACCAGGCGTATTTTCACCTCATCACCAGGTTGCAGCATATCGTTTTCGCCCATGCTGTTATACCACAGGAAATCCGCCAGACTGATGTTATACCAGGCGGCAATTGACCAGGAATTATCCCCTCTTTTGACGATATGGTGGGCAGGTGGAGTGGGTGTGGGCGGTGGTTCAGCGCCATCTGCTAACCGAATCGTAAGTGTATCTCCTGGCCGGATCACTGAATCTTCAGTTAACCCGTTGTAGAGCAAAATTTCCCAAATCGGCACTTCGTAGCGGGCAGAGATGGCCCAGAGTGTGTGGCCTTCGCCCAAAACATGCACGATGGAACCATCTTCGTTGGGCGGGTTCACCGCGATGGGTTCGACAAAAAATGGGGCATCCACATAGTTGACTGTTTCTTCACGAACGGCCGTTTCTGGCGGTTTGTCGGACGGGTAGCCTACGACCAGCACGTAAAAATTCTGGTCATTGCCCTGGGCAAAGCCGACACCGGCCTGGGTGTGCTTGTTTGAGATCATGGTGGCGAAGTGGATAGAACTGTTGCGCCACCAGGTAACACCGCCACCAGGGTTCAGGTTTGTGCCACCAACGATATTTTCTGAAACGTAGCCGGGGTAGCCAGCGGCGTTGGCGCGGGTTTGTGGCGAGGAGCCACCAGCGCCGGTGTGGCTGTATATGGCCGTTTCAGACATCCAGTTGGCATGAGCCTGAGCGGCCGCTGCCAGTTGTGGATTGTAGGAAAAGGGGGGTAGGCCGTAGGAAGCACGAAGCTGATTGACTAAAGTTAGGATGTCACCAGTGGGGGATTGGGCGGAAACGGCCGTTTCTCTTCCCTTAGCTCCCACCGCCGTTAATAGGATGAATATTGCTGTCGCAATGATAATTTTCCGAAACATAACGGCGAACTATATCAAGAATGGGGAGGCTGTCCAAATGTAGTAAGTGGGCCTTCATCAAATTCCTAGAAAGCCGCTGCAAACTGAAAGACCTCCGAGGTTTTCACAACCTCGGAGGTCTGGAGGCAAAGTTAACTTTCCTCGCCTCCTCCTTCATGTTGTGGATTGCGGCGCACAAAATCTTCAACCCAGAGCAAATTGCCGTTGGCATGTTTGATAGTTTGCAAGAGGGTGCTCATGGTGTCGATTTCTTCAACTTGCTCGGTAACAAACCATTGCAAGAAATTGTTGCTGGTATGATCGTTTTCGGCGACGGCCAGGGAGACAAGGTTGTTGATTTCGTCGGTGACGCGCATTTCTTGATCCAGGGCAAACTGCACAGCATCGGCGGGGCTTTCAAATTCATTACGCAGCACAGGGATTCCGGGAATGATTGGTTTGGCACCTGTTTCCAGCATGAAATGAACAAATTTCATAGCGTGTTCTCGTTCTTCTTCGGATTGGCGATAGAAGAACCCGGCCAATTCAGGCAGAGCCATATCATCGAAGTAGACAGCGATGGCAATGTATTGGGCAGATGCGCCAAATTCGCTTACGATTTGGGTGTTCATGGCATCAACTAGTTTAGATTTAATTATCATAGTTTTCTCCTTTTGGGGGTGTTGGAATTGAGTTGATTTGATTTTAGCATAAGCTTGGCGAATCTTATGCGTCTCTAATAGAAGGTGGGTATGATAACGGCCGTTAAAATTTACCTTCTGAATCAACAACAACTAGATCAGATACATTCGTCATTTTGTGACAATCCTCATAAAATGCGTGAATATACATTTGAGAAAAAATAAATTATTTTGGAAGAGGTTTTTAAGATGACAACAGAAGAAAAACAAGCCACTTATAACTTCAAAACAGAAGTCAAACAAGTTTTACAAATCCTAGTCCATTCACTGTATAAAGACCGGGATATTTTTGTGCGCGAATTGGTTTCCAACGCCTCTGATGCTTTGACGCGATTCCACTTTGAATCGTTGACTAACCGAGAAGTGTTGGATCCAGATGTTGAACTTGCCATTCATATTGATGTGGTGGAAACAGAAGAGGGTGAGCCTAAAAAAATCATAATCAAAGACAGCGGTATCGGCATGACTGAGGAAGAACTTATCCGCAATCTGGGTACGATTGCGCAGTCTGGAGCCCGCGAATTCCTGGCGAAAATGAGTGAAGGTGACATCAATCCTGGCGATGTGATCGGCCAGTTTGGTGTCGGTTTCTACTCTGTCTTTATGGTTTCCGATGAAGTGCGTGTTGTTTCTCGCAGTTACCAGCCTGATGCAGAGGCTGCCGCCTGGATTTCTGATGGCAGTGAGAGTTTCCGTATTGAACCGGCTGAAAAGAGTGACCGAGGCACGGAAATCCACATTGTTTTGAAAAAAGATGCCGAGGAATTTGCCAATGAATGGAAGCTAAGACAAATTGTTAAGAAGCACTCCGATTTTGTGCGGTATCCGGTTTATGTGGGCGAAACACAAGCCAACCAACAAGAATCTTTATGGCGTAAATCTCCATCTGATGTGGACGCAGAGGAATACAAGAGCTTTTATCAACAGATGACGATGGATTTTGAAGAACCGTTAGCTGCCATCCACTTTACGACGGATGCACCGGTACATTTACGCGCCTTGCTCTTTATTCCTGCCAAACGAGAACCCAGCATTTTGGCGCTGCGTAAAGAACCAGGAGTGATGCTCTATTCACACAATGTGCTGATTCAGGAGTATTGCACCGATTTGTTGCCAACGTGGCTCTCGTTTGTGGATGGGGTGGTGGATTCTGAGGATTTGCCTTTGAATGTGAGCCGTGAGACGGTGCAGAATAACCGGCTGATGATGCAGTTGGGCAAGATGATTCGCAAGCGCATTCTGCGTGAGTTGAAAACGATGTCGGAGAAAGAACCGGAGAAATATGAGCAGTTTTGGCAGGAAAACGGCCGTTCTCTCAAAGAAGGCCTCGCCACAGACCCCACCGCCAAAGAAGATGTGCAGCCATTTTTCCGTTACTACTCCTCCAAATCTGACAACAAACTGACTTCCTTGGATGAGTACATTGAGCGTATGCCAGAAACTCAGGAAGAAATTTACTACGTCCTCGGTGATAACAAAACCACCGTTGCCAACAGCCCGCACCTCGACCCGTTCAAAGCCCAGGATTTAGAAGTTTTATACTGGGTCGATCCGTTGGATGTATTGATTGCGCCGGGCATGATGGAATACCAGGACAAAAAATTCCGCAACATTGATGACGCTGGTCTGGAATTGCCCGATGTTGAGGCAGAAGACACAACTGAAGACACAAAACCAGCCATCGAAGAGGCTGATTTTAACCGGTTGGTAGGTAAATTTGTGACCACATTAGGGGATAAAGTGGTAGAAGTACGAGAATCGAAAGTGCTGAAAAACAGCCCGGTAAGACTGGTCTATCCGCAAGATGCGCCGAACCGCGAGATGCAGCGTTTGTACCGCATGATGGATCAGGAATATGAAGTGCCAAAACTCATTTTTGAGCTAAATCGTTCCCATCCGCTGCTTGTCAATTTGGCGGAACTGGTTGAAGAGAACGCCGATAGCGAGTTGGTGACACTCTCTATTGAGCAGTTGTATGACAGTGCGTTGGTGCAAGAAGGGCTGCATCCTAACCCCACCGCGATGCTGCCTCGGATTGAGCAGTTGATGTTGTTGGCTGCCAAAGCGGATGTGAAGCAAGATTCGTAACGCCAAACCCGCCAGTGTGAAATAAACAAAAAGGCCAAGTCTAAACAACCTGGCCTTTTTGTTTATTTCACACTTTATCTACTTTTCTGGTTTGTTTTTGTGATAAACTTGCCCTAGTCCAGAGAAAATGCACTTTATCCAGTGCCTTTTTGCGAAATAACGTAACTACTCATATAGACCTGTCAGGTTTACTCGAGAGATAACCATCTAGCCCGGCCAAACCTGACAGGTCTTTCTCGATAGACTTAGTAGTTACGAAATAACAGAGGAAGCCGTGGATTATTTTCAGAGAATGTTGCAGCTTAAACAGCCAGACAGTGCAGAAGCTACACAGTTACGGCTGTGGCTGATTGTCATTGATGCTTTGTTGTTGGCGTGTGCCATTTTTTTCTCGATAGTTTGGTTATTTTTAGATCGAATTAATTTCAATATTCCTTCCATTTTTGTATCACTCTCTGCTATTTTGGGGTTCTTGTTGGGGTTGCTGCTTGCCTGGCGCTGGTTGATTTGGCAAAGTGCGTTATTGGTAGCTACGCTAATCATTGGTGCCACTGCCTTTACATTTTGGGTGATGCCTGTTTTTACGAATATGTTGGTTTCACTCTATGCCATTAATTTGATTTTTATAAGCATCTATTTAAGCCAACGTGTGGTGAAGTTGTATGCTGGCTTCTCTTTCATTGTTCTTACTGTTCTTAGTTTTTTGAACCTTGATAATGGCTTTGATTTAAGCAACCCGAATTGGATGTTTATTGTTCAAGGTATGATAGCTGGCGCGATTTTTATGGTGGCGTATGTGCTTGTCTGGCTGAATGATGAAGTTAATCAAACGCGGTCGGCGACGGCATTAGCCTCAGAGGAACGTTATCGCCTGCTTTTTGAAGCATCACCGATTTCATTGTGGGAACAAGATGGTTCTGTGGTGATGGCGCGTATTGAGCAATTACGGGAGGAGGGCGTTCGAGAGTTTCGGGCTTATTTTGAGCAAAATCCGGCGGTTATGGCTGAGATGATAGGGGCGGTGAAGGTTTTGAATGTGAATGAAACGGCCGTTTCCATGTATAAAGCCAAAGATAAAAGCGAGCTTATGGATAACCTGGATCGCTTTTTGCCTGAGGAATCCTATGATTTTGCGCTTGATTCTCTGGAAGCAATGGCGAACGGTGAGCCATTTTTTGAACGGGAAATCTCGAATATGACCTTGTCTGGTGAGAAATTGACGGTGTTGTACCGCTGGGCAATACCCCCAGACCAGACAGATATATATACAACGGTCATCGCCTCCATTATAGATGTGACGGCTCGGAAACAAGTGGAAGATGCGCTGCAAAATTATTCAGAGCGGCTGCGTGGTTTGCATGAATTGGATTTG
>JACSSI010001257.1 GCA_014879345.1 Anaerolineae bacterium
AAATATTACTTCCCGTTTTTTAGATTGGACCAATCTTAAAGATTGGTCCAATCTGCGCCACATAATTTTCAGACAATCACTAATCGTCAATCTTTGATCTTTCGCAAGTTATTTTTCCCATGTCTCTAAATAGTTGAAAGAAGTTTTATTCTTCCGTTTGTATTTGAATTCGACCGGCACGAACGGCCGTTACCATTGCCTGATGATCTTGCTCATTCTGTTGGGCATAGGCCACGGCAAAATCGGCCAGCGCATCTTCAAAGGCGTTATTTTTACCCATATAACTGGTAAGGACAAGGGTATCACCCGAACGAGCGTGTGCCCGTGCCAGTGCATGCCCACATAAACCAGCGTAGTTAAACAGGTTGTTGGGTTTCATCACTTCAACCACGGGCTTGATTTTGGCATCACGTAATTGACGCATGTAAAACGGCCGTTTCTCTTCACCACCGCCCGTCGCCCAGCCTAAAAACATATCGCTGGCCGCTTGCATCAGACGTTGACCAGCCACCACCCGCCGTCCGGGGTGGTCAAAGCGGCTGGTGCCAGCAAAGGGTTCCAAAACTGACTGCCGGGCTTCTTTGAACTGTAGAAAGAGCGGCTCATCTTGAGACATTAGCAAAATGATGCCGCACATCGTGCCGACACTGCCCACTCCCACCACCTTAAACGCCACATCATGCACGCGATAGCGATCCAGCAGCAAATGCAATTCTGTGGACAGCGACTCTTTGTAACTGGCATAGGTTCGTTCTGCTATAGCGCGGAATTCCTCATCATGGATGCCATTGAAATGGTAGATAAGCGGAGGTTGATCAATGATACGTGCTGGCAAGCTGTTTTCATGAGCCAGCTTGGCAAATTCTTTTTCGTGGGCGTTTTGCTCTAGCGCGGCCTTCAGTTTTTTGCGATAGAACTTTGCCATGTCTTTGTCTGGGCTGTTGTCCAAAGCGTTGTCCAGGTCAATCGCTTCATACCATGCCTCCAGCACTGACATTTCGCTAAATTCTGCCATGTGTTCGCGATAAGATTGAGCAGCCAGCCAGGCGGCTTCCTGGCAGACTGCGGCTTTAAATCCATTGGACTGCCCAGCAATGACTAAACTGGCTGCCAGCCGTTTCACATCCCATTCCCACGGTGCCAGGGATGTTTCGTCAAAATCGTTAATGTCAAAAACCAATTGACGTTCAGGTGTGGCAAACCCGCCGAAATTGAGCAGATGGCAGTCACCGCATATCTGCAAATCGAAGCCGCTGTTTGGCGTATGCGCCAAATCGGAAGCCATGATAGAAGCGGCGCCCCGATAAAACGCAAAAGGACTAGCCATCATTCGGCCGTAACGAAGGGGAATTAGATTTTCAATGCGCCCTTGACTGCTGGCAATGAGTATATCTATGGGATCTACACGGTTAGCAGGGGGTGTCCATGTGGCCTGCATTTCTCGGGATACGAGTTTCCGCGCCTCTTTACCTAAAGCTGCGCGTTCCTTTGCAGGTAAGGTATGGGTTTGCACGGGT
>JACSSI010001258.1 GCA_014879345.1 Anaerolineae bacterium
CTGGCCCGCGCCTGCTTAATATCCCAGGAGAAAATCTGCCCCATGTCACCCACTATTATCCCGGGCCTCATCCTTATTTTCGTCAAAAACTGCTGGTCGTTGGCGGTCGCAATTCGGCTGTGGAAGGCGCTTTGCGCAGTTGGCGGGCTGGTGCAGACGTAGCCATGAGCTACCGCAAACCAGCATTCAATTTCGAGCGCATCAAACCCCACATGAGCATGGATTTAGGCGACCGGCTGAGTAAGGGCGAGATCAAATTCTTTCCCAGCACCGTGCCGGTTGAGATTACGCCCACCCATGTCGTGTTGGCAGAAGTAGAGGAGGGCGGGCAGGAAAACGGCTCCTTCGACAAGCTCAGAACAGGCCGTTTTCACCAAGTCCCCACCGATTTTGTCTACCTCGCCTCTGGCTTTGTCGCCGATATGTCGCTCTTCGCCCAGGCAGGCGTTGCCCTCGAAGGCGAATCAGAGGTTCCTGCCTTCAACCCCAACACCATGGAAACCAACGTGCCTGGACTTTATGTGGCAGGCACGGCCGCTGGCGGAACCCAGTCAAAATTTACCTATTTCATTTCTACCAGCCACCATCACGTCGCTAAAATCATGAAACACATCACCGGCAGCCTGCCAGAAAAACTAGGAACCATACCCGCCCGTAACAACGCTGTCACCTGGGAAGAGGTCAAAGCCAATTAGCCCTTTTGTCTTGCGATGAGTATATACTCGCAACGGGCATAAACTGACATTTTTACCAGAGGTGGCGCGGTCGGAAACCGGCCACAGCGAGTATAGAAAGGCGCCGTGAGGCGCAGACCTCCGAGGTTTTCAAAACCTCGGAGGTCTCCTCTCTTGTGATGACAGTATTGACGTTGTGAAAATATGCACTATAATTCAGCACTGAATAGTCAAATCTGACTATTCAGAATTAGATTGTGAGCTGTATATGGAACGGGAACTGCTTTTACTCGGCTTATTGCAAAAAGAAGAGATGCATGGCTATCAATTGCACGAGTTTATTGATAGCTTCATGCAAACCTGTGTCGATCTCAAAAAATCGACTGCCTACTATTTGCTGGAAAAGATGGCAAAAGAAGGTTACGTCACCCGCACGGAGGAACGGGAAGGCAATCGCCCTCCACGCCGCGTTTATCATCTGACAGCGGCTGGCGAAGAGTGCTTTTTAGCACTACTCCGGCAAAATTTGGCATCTTATTTGCCCGCCACATTTGCGGGTGATACGGGGCTTACGTTTCTTGACAATTTGCCAGCATCTGAAGCTGTTTCCTTGCTTGAACAACGCCGTGCGCAGTTAGCAGAAGCAGTGGCTGCTATTGAAAGAGCGCCGCTGCATACTGGCACGTTGCAATTCATGATCGAGCATCAACAAGTTCACTTACAATCTGAACTCGCCTGGTTAGACAGTGTTATTGCACGATTATCAAATGAAGAGTAACTACTAAGTCTCTCGAGAAAGACCTGTCAGGTTTGGCCTGGTTAGATATTTATCTCTCGAGTAA
>JACSSI010001259.1 GCA_014879345.1 Anaerolineae bacterium
ATGAAAGGCACAATATAACGAAAATCACGATACTTAACATTTAGGGAAGCCATCCATAATCCCCCCCCTAGAGCCAAAGTTAATGCCAGCAGCGTAAATAAAGGCAGTGTCACCATCCGCCATGTCGGCCAATACTGAAAGCCCACCATCAACACCAGCAATACCACAAAAGAAATCAGGAAATCCACAAAACTAACCACCACCGCGCTGGTAGGAATCGCCAGTCGCGGAAAATATACTTTTGAGATCATTTGCGCATTACTGATGAGGCTATTACTGCTTTCTGTCAAACTGCTGGCAAATAACTGCCACGGCAGCAGCGCCGCATACACCATAATCGGATAGGGAGCTTCCCCTGATGGCAAGCCTGCTAAACGACCAAACACAAACGAAAAGACGATCATCGTTAATACCGGTCGTATCACGCTCCAGGCAACACCAATAACTGTCTGTTTATAACGTACCGCAACATCCCGCCACGCCAGGAAATAAAATAATTCACGGTAGAGCCAAAGCTCCCGCCAATAATGGCGCATGCCCTTCCCAGGTCGAATGATGATTTCATCCACGTTTGAACTCATAAAATGTTACCCTCTACATAAACTACGGTAAAAACGCACCCAGCGCCATTAGCGCCCACAACCGTGACCAATGCAAACGGCCGTTTTCAAATTCCTGCACCATCTTCTCCACCACCCCAGGCTGTAAATACGTCGGGGCATCATGTAATAAATCTTGTGCCAGTGAACCGCGCAGCCACACAGCAAACGGAAACGTAAACCCTTGTTTGTCCGGCCGCTCTCGTATCACACGGGGCAGCAGCTCACCCAACGCCGCCGTCAACAGCGGTTTCGGCCCCGTCAATCCCGGAGCGGGCTGCATTTTAACAGAAGCCGGCAGTTGCAGCACCGCCTCCACCAAAGCCACGTCCAGCAAAGGCACGCGCACCTCCAACGAATGCGCCATACTCATCACATCCGTATCCCGCAGTAGTTGATGATGCGTATACGTGCGCAACTCCGCCCGGCTCACCCACGCCATCGACACGTCCCCATTACCGCCAGCTCGTTCCGCCACGTGTGCCACCGCCTCAAACCGCTCTCCCGCCGCCTGCCACACCGCTGGTGTCACCAACGCCTGCACCTCGCTGGGCGCAAACAAGCCGCGCCGCGTCAGATACGCACTCGCCGCAGAAGGCGGCATTTCCAGCGCATCACGCACCCGCAGCCAACTGGCTCGTCGGCTGGCGGGCAGCAAATTCAGCGCCGTGCGTGCTGCCCTGCTGCCACCTGGCACCCGTGCTGCCAGTTTCATGCCGCGATAAATCTGGGGCGCTTGCCCAAACGTATTGGGATACCCGCCAAACAACTCATCCCCGCCCAAACCAGACAGTGCCACCGTCAATCCCGCCTGCCGTGCCGTCTGCGACACAAAATAGGTGTTCACACCATCCACACTGGGCTGATCCATCGCGGCTAAAATGGCGTCCAACTCCCCTTGCACATCGGCCGCTGAA
>JACSSI010000141.1 GCA_014879345.1 Anaerolineae bacterium
TGTGCTGTTAACTCCCAAACCAGTTTAAGATATTTTCTAAGAAAATGGGTTCGACTTCTTCAGGAAGTGCGGCAAAAGGGAACATCATGAAAAAGGTTTGCTGATTGTATTCCGTATCTGTTACCCCAAATGCGGCGATGGTGTTTTCGTCATCGCTCTCTGGCCCGCGCAAGAGAAATGTGAGGGTACTCGGATCCAGTTCATCACTGTAAGCGTCGGAAATTATCGCTTCGTAGCGCTGATCAAGTGGATAAATATCGCCAGCATTCAAGTTTTCTAGCAGGATGGGATCATCTCCGGTGACGCTGACATCGGCGATGTTAGAAAGTGGCATATCGCCAAAGGCGCTGGGGGCAGAGCCTGTTGCCAGCAGTTTGCCACCGCTTTCTAGCGCTTGGAAGATCGTGTTGGTATCTTCGTCAAAGAAGCCTTCTTTGTTGAGGTATGTGCCTGAATCCCAGATGATCAGGTCGTATGCTTCAAGCATATCCAGGGAGAGCGGCCCGTCCAGGGAACTGACCCACGTTGTCAGATCGTAGTTGTCTTGTAAATGGAGCATGAAGGTTTCAAGGCTGTTGAGACCTGCGCCGATGGGTTCGCCGTCGTCGTCGATGAAGAGGAAAATGGATTGGATAACGGCCGTTTCCTCTTCACCTTCTATCACCGTCAGCGTATACGTGCCAACTGCGCCATAAAAGCCACGTACCACAATCGTATAATCGCCGTCATCAGGGATGTCAACACCGGACAGCGTTTCTGTTTCACCAGTAAAACCAGTGTCTGAAGACGCGATGAGATGATTGAGGGGATCATAAATTTCTAAAACACCATCCATCTCTTCACTCGTTTCCAGAATCACATCAATGAAAATTGGCCCCTGATCAAACGTCCAGGCGTGGCTTTCTTCTTCTGCAATTTCAATATCAAAGACGGTTTCCCCTAAACTGATACTGCCCATATCCACCGCATCAATTTCCGGGCCGGGTTCACTCTCGTCATCAGACGCATCATCATCGCTCTCATCTGGCTCCACGATGTCGCCACCACTGGTAATTAACTCTGCTTCAACGGCTTCATCGGCAACCAGAGTGGGGCAGATGGCGATGGGGTCTTGCAGCAAACAGTTGCCGAGCGCGGTTTCTGCGTCTAGCGGAATCAGTTCCAGCAGCCGCGCCACTGTGTTGTCCAGACCTTCACGGCTGGCTGCCAATACCACCACATCACGACGGCCGTTTTGCTCATCCAGCACAATTAAAGCCGAACCAGACATCTCAATATTGCCCAAATCCGAGTGAATCAGCCGGATTTCTTCAATTTCAGGTTCTGTTTCAGGTGGTTCCACCACTTCTTCCTCAGCTTCGGCGGCTGATCTGCCAGCGGCATCAGCATCTGCGGCTGCTGGCTCTTCTTCTGCTACATCAGGCAAAATCGGCGGCTCAATCGTGAGCGAAATGCCAGCCGACGCTAAAATATCAGCCACATCTTCAGCCTGGTTATAGAGACCGAGGTAGAGGGTATCGTGGTCTGGCTGCACGGCTTCTGCCAGGGTTAGCGGGATATTGGCTTGCTGGAAGGCAGTCTGCAAGCCGATGATGTCTGTAAAGGCGCCAGCGCCTAAATCGGGTGAGCCGGTGTAAACGAGATTGACTGGCTGCTGGTAGAAATAGGGGAAATCGACAAGCGTTAAGGCGCGTTCATCTGCTTCTGTTAGGAAATCAGCGATGTTGGCGATGAAATGGCTGTTGTCGTAGACGGTGTAATAGGGGTCGGTGAGGAAGTGGATGTCACCCAAGGCCAGCACACGGCCGTTTTCACTTTTGGCCGCCAACACTAAGCCACCCGGTCGGTCTGTGGCCGAAGACCAGGTGTTGTCATCGGCGGTGAGGATGGCTTTTGCCTCGGGGCTAAGTTGCAGGGAATGTGTGCTGTAAACAGCCAGTTCATCCAGTCCATCCACCAGCCCATCCTCCGCAAAGCCGTCCGACTTGAGCACAATATTGCGGAAATTCCCTTCATTTTCGACGGTGTTGTACAAATAGTCGCCGTTAAAAATGAGGCCAAATTGATTGGCAAGACTGTTCAACGGAATCTGATTGGTATCCAACTCAAACGTGAAAGCAAACGGATCTTCTTCATCAAAGACTATGTTATAACGTGTGGGATCACCCACCATCAGCACCCGGCCACCCCGCGCCACAAAGCGGGTGATGGCCTGAATTTCTTGGGCAGTAAATTCGCTCAAGGGCGTAATGGTGATGAAGGCATTGACAGGACGAAGCTGCCGCGCCAAATCGCCTTCTGTGAAATGGAGTAGTTCGAAACCTCTGGCAGCTAAACGGCCGTCTAAATAGCTGATGTCATTGAGAGAAAAGCTGTTGTCGTGGGCATTGTCCAGCAAAACAAGCCCCGCGCCCTTTTGAGGCGCGTCGGTAAACGGATTGGAAGCAGGTGTGGGCACGGCCGCAATTTGCGCCGGATCATACACGGGTGGCGACTGCCGATCTGTGCCGCCAATCTGATAATATTGCAAATAACGGACGACAGTTGGTGCGACGAGCAGCAGTAAAAATACAACAAGAAGAAGGAGTGCTTTGCGCATAATGATAATCCTGTGAGCTAGTTGGCTGGGGTCTGGATGTACCGATAATATAATCCCGGGGCGACATTTGAGGGATGCGCCCAGAGACGTTCGGCATCAATCGGTTCTGGCTGATAAGCCTGAAAAGGAAAGCCTGACTCGTCCCCGAACGTTAGTGGATATAACTCCACGACGTTATAACCGGAAATGCCTGCCAGTTCTGCGGCACGGTCAATCACTTCTTTATTAGCTGCCAACCCATCTATCATGCCAAACTCCAGCGCCTGCACGCCTGTGTAAACTTCAGCGCGAGAAAGCACGTCCAGATCGATTGCCAATCTGTCACCCCGACCTGTTTTGACGGCTTCCAAAAAGGCCAGCTTGGCGCGTTCAATCTGGCGCACGGAGCCATCTCGTGTGCCGCCGAATGCTTTGTAGGGGCCAGTTGTGAGCAAATCTTCCTCAATAAAAGCATCTCCTTGCAGAAAAGAGATGACGCCGACACTGCCCACGTTGGAGGTTGGCTTGGCATAGATTTCGTCTGCTGCTACGGCCATGTAATATGCGCCGCTGGCTGCCAGCAAGTCTACCGTAGCGACCACCGGAATCTGTTTACGGGTGCGTAATACGTCTAAAAAGAGTTCTTCGCTGTAAGCGGCTGAACCGCCGGGACTGTTGATGACGGCGACGACAGCTTTAATGGCGGGATCGTTGCGCGCATAGGCCAGTTGCTCGGTTATGAGGTAAGCGGTATCGGCGTTGATCTCGTAGTTTAGGCGCAAGATGCCGATTTTGGGTTTGGGCACGAGGCGTGGGGCGGCATACAGCCCGATGGCAAGCGGCACAATGATGACCAGCAAAAATATTAAAATAAGACGAAGGGGAGAGCGGGTGGAACTGTTTGTTTCAGGCATTGGTGTCACCTTTTGGCTTGAACTTTCTGTACACCTGGATAGGATAGCATGGAGGTATCTGGGTGGCAACTTGTCTGGTGTGTGAGACCGCCGAGGTTTTTAAAACCTCGAAGGTCTGCGCTGTTTCCTGGTTTGTGCTACCTAAAACAAAAACGGCCGTTTCCACCATAAACCAATCTTGATGAAAACGGCCGTTTTCTGTCCTTGGGTAAACTCAGGACGACGCCTTCTAATTTCTAACTTCTGTTTTTATTGATAGTCCCAGCCAAAATCTATATCCAGCGCTTCTTCCCCTTCGATGAGCACGACGGTTTGCTGGCCGACACCGATGGCGGGCCAGGTCCAGTTGCCCGGGATGAGGAAGTTGACATTATCTGAACTGAGCGCGTCCATGAAAACGCAATAGGAGCCAGCGGGCAGGGAATCAAAGATGTAGTTGCCAAATTCGTCTGTAACGGCCGTTTGAATGACCGTGCTCGCCTGGGGAAAATTACCCGGTGTGCAGACGCCGCCCGACAGGCTCATGGTAATGCCTTGCAGCCGGGCTTCATTGCCTGAGAGAGTGCCGTTTGCCACGTAAATCCCGCTGTTTTCCGGATATTCGGCGCAGCCACTGCCGCCGGTGGCGTTGTTGCAAAAATCATCCCAGACTACACCGCCGATGACTGCTGAATTGGGAACGGCCGTTGCTTGTGGTTCGGCCGTTTCACGCACCTGGATTTGCAGCCAGAAGGCATCCTCAATCACGCCGTTGATGCCAAATGGTTCACCCGCAGGGTCAGCCATCTGCCAGTTGCCGCGATATGATTCCTGGCGGAATGCTGGCGCAATCATGTCGATGGCGATGTCGATGGTTTCACCTGGGGCGACAGGACGTTCCAGCGGGACACTTTCTGGGGCAGACATCTGGTCGCCGCCGACAAAGACAATGCTGTATTCAGTCGTCCACACGCATTCGCTGTTGTTGCGCAGTTCCCACATTTTGGTGAATTCCGCGCCGGGGGTGAAGGTGGTATTGTCAGGAATGTTGAGGTCTTGCACGTATTCAAAGGTGTTGTTTTCGCAACTGTTGGTGCCTGCGGGCAAAGGCAGGAACTCGTAATCCCAGCCGAAGTCGACGGGGTCGCTGGCTTCACCTTCTGTCAGGGTAACGGCCGTTTCCGGAATGCCGCTCTCAGGAAAAGTCCAGCCGCCAGGAATGAGAATGGCCTGGTTGCTGTCGCCCAGCGTGTCGATGGAAACACAGTAATCACCTGCGGCCAATTCAGTAAAGCTGTAACTGCCATCATTTTCAGTGACGGTGGTGGCGACGCCGCTAGATGGACACTCTCCCTCACCCAGGCTGACGGTGACGCCGCCGATGCCCGGTTCGCCGCTGTCGAGTAAGCCATTGGCCTCAAAGCCGCCATCAGCAGTGGTAATGCACCCTTCTGACGCTTCGCCATCTTCACCGGGAGGCGCACACAAATCATGCCAGACGATGCCGTTGATAGCAGCCGCGGCGACCGCTTCCGCAGGCATACGGTTATCCACATCCAGGGTAAAGGAACCTTGAACGCCGTTAACGGTGACAGTGTAAGTACCTGCATCGAGATCCTCAACTTCTAACGGCACCATTTCTTCAAACGGCACGACCGCATCGGTACAAATTGTGTCAGGCTGTTGTACGGTGGTGATGGCGATGTCAAAGTGGCTGCCATCTGTTTGGGTGATGATGTTGTCAATTTCAGTGCAGCCATTGGGCAGCACCCCGCGCACTTGCACATTGATTTGGACGGGGAATGATTCCAGCGTCAAAATTTGTACGCTTTCCACCGTTGCCAGGCCAAAGAGGGGTTCTGTCAGGGCTGTTGGTTCTGGTATGGGCGTAAAAGTAGCTGGAATTTCTTGGGTTGGTTCAACGGTGACTGGTTCGGCTGTTGGTTCTGCCCCACCACAAGCGACCAGGAAGAGAACGGCCGTTGTCAGTAAAACAGAAATAAGCAGGAATTTTCGATTCATACTTCCTCTCTTAATTTAGTATTTAGTGTCCAGTAAACGGTGTACAGTAATCTGTTTACTGGATATTCATTCACTCAATAAATAAGCAGCAATCAACTTTGCCGTATTTTCAATGGCATCGCGATGAGTGCGTTCATAGTGGTGGGAGGCGGCGACACCGGGGCCAATGAGGCCGACGCGCACATTGCCACCCGCTCGCCAGAGCGCTTCACCGTCGGAGCCGTAGTAGGGGTAGATGTCGGTGCAATAATCGAGATTGTTGGCGGCGGCTAATGCTTCCAGTTCGCGGCGGAAGCCCATATGATAGGGGCCGGCCGAATCTTTGGCACAGATGGTGACGGAGTATTCGTCTGATTCTTGTTTTTCATCCACGACGGCCATATCGACGGTGAGCAGTTCGACCATATCAGGCGGAAAGCCTGCCGCGCCACCGTGTCCCACTTCTTCATAATTGCTGAAATGGAAGGTGGTGGTTTGTTTGGGCGTGAGTCCGGCATTTGCCAGCGCAGAGACAGCCCCAAAAATGGTGGCAATGCTGAGTTTGTCATCCAGATGGCGGGAACGGATGAAGCCGTTGGGGTTCACTTCCACACGCGGGTCGAAGGCAATCACATCGCCTACGCGAATGCCTAAGGCGCGGGTTTCTTCAGCGGAGTTTGTGCGGGCGTCGATGCGCACTTCCATGGTTTCGTCGGTGCGTTTTGCTTCGTGCACTTCACGGGTGTGGGCGTGGATGGAACTGGCTACGGGCATAATAGCACCCCGGTAGACTTCGCCGCTGCTGGCAAAGATGGTGACACCTTCCCCTTCAACAGAAGTCCACAGCCAGCCGCCTAATTGGGTCATGCGTAAACGGCCGTTTTTCTTAATCTCCCGCACCATTGCCCCTAACGTGTCGGCATGAGCGGTCACACCGCGCGGCGCATCATTCTTCTCACCCGCCCACGTGCCAACCAAAAAGCCTTTAGGCGCTTTTTCCAGTTTGACGGGAAGGTCGGCGAAGGCGTTTTGAATGTAAGCCATAGCGCGGTCGGTATCACCTGTGGGACTAGGCGTGTTCAGCAGACCGACTAAAAAATCAACCATCTTGTCTATGTCGATGGATGGAATCATAAGGAGCGTCTCCTTGAATGAGAATTGTAAAACGTAATGCGTAGTGCGCAGTGCGTAGAAAAAACTACGTGCTACGCACTATGCTCCACGTTAAGTTTATTTTCTAGATTATATCATCCCCAACTCTTTTTCACGATTTCCATGAGAGGTTCATAAAGAAGCCCGTTGGTGGCGATGGCATTGCCGCCGTAAATGGTGGGAATGCCTTTCCAGTCGGTGAAGGTGCCGCCGGCCTCTTCCATGATGATCTGGAAGGGGGCGCTGTCCCATAAATACATGGCGGGGTCAAGCATAATTTCAGCGCGGCCAGTCGCTACCAGGAAGTAGCCGTAAGCATCGCCCCAGGTGCGTTGGATGTAGGTGGCTTTGATGAGTTGATTCCACGTTTCCTGTTTGTCGCCGAAGTAGTTGAGGCCGCTGGTGAGCAGCAGTGCCTCTTTGAGTTGGTTGACTGAGGAGGTGTGGGCGGAACGGCCGTTCCAGTAACAGCCACCCCCCTTTGTCGCATAAAGCATATCAGCCAATGCCGGGAAATTGGCAATACCCAGCACGGGTTCTTTGCCTTTAACCAGTCCCAATAAATTGGCATAAAATGGCACACCGGCCACAAACGATTTCGTGCCGTCAATCGGATCGATAATCCAGGTATAGCCGTCTTCCGATTGGGGCGATTTATTCCCAAATTCTTCGCCGATAATGCCATGATCCGGCCAATATTTTGTGATCAGGCTGCGCATTTTTTCTTCTGCTTGCTTGTCAGCAATGGTGACGGGCGTATTGTCAGCCTTGCGCTCCTGGTCTACTTGCGTTTGAAAATGCCCCAATGTCAGCCGTCCTATTTGATGCACGGCGTCCAGGGCAAAGTCGAGGAGGGTGGAGAGGGTTGGTTCGGTCATTTTGAGATGAAAGATTGATGAAAAAAGATTAAAGATCGGCCTTGGTATGCAATCTTCAATCTTTAATCATTTATCTTTCTTTAACTCCTTATTCAGAGATTGTCACCCATCTTTCGGGTGGTGTATTGCGGTTCCAGTAATGCAAAATGGTGCTGCCGTCGGTGAAGCCGAGTGGTAAAAATGCACCAAGTGTAAAGACAAACAAGTTTTCAAAGAATGCAAGTGTGGCAGCCATGAGGGGGATGCCGCCGATGGGCTGCATGGCAAGAGTGATAACGGCCGTTATCACAGCCAAAATACCACTGGCGATAGGGCCGCCCAGAGCACGTTTGATGTGGGTTGGCCCGGGCAAAGTTGGCTCATCAGGCGGATAGAGAGAGGCCGCGATGGGGCCATTGGCACAAATGCCGCTCATGGGATAGCCAGTTTGTCTGGCAGCCTGGGCATGGCCGAAATGATGCCATAATTCGCTGAGCCAATGGATTTTAGTGGCGATCAGTCCCCCTAAAATGGCTTGTCTGGGACTGAGCTTGAACACGTTGCGTCCAATCAACGTAAACACAAGCCAGAGTACAATGGTGGCGATAAGTGCTGTGGGTTTGGCTAAGAGTTTGAGTCCGGCAAAAGAGCCTAGTTTCCACGTCTTGTTCATTGGCATCCTCCTGTTTGTCAGTAAATGGTGAACAGTTTTCAGTGTTCAGTAAGCAGTTTTCAGTAAACAGCAGCTTGTTTATGGCTTGGCAGGATTGTACTTGGTCTTGGGCGGTGGGCAAGTAGCTTCCTCTCCCTTTGCGGGAGGATGGAGGTGGGGGATTCAAGCGTTATTGCGGCAAGGGATATGTCAGCAGAAGATTTTCCAACGCCAGGCGCGTGTTGGCATTGCGCTGGAGCTGCCACAGGGCCAGATTGGTTTGTTTGAGGCTGGCAAGCGCTTGCTCAACAGTCCAGGAGTGGGCGTAGGTTTGCAGCTTTTCGCGTTGGTCGATGTTTGAAATCACATCGGATAAGGTGATTTGTTTGCCTTGTGTATTTTGTGCCAGGATGTTGAGGTCGCGCCACCAACTGAGCCAGGTTTCCAAGACATAGGGCAGGTCTTCGGCTTTGCGGCTGAGTTTGTCGGCGATGTCAAAGCGTTTGACGCGGTTGTGGGCGATGGCTTCATACAGCGCTTCCAGATGGGTGTCGCGCTCAGTGAGGATGGTGTTGTCTTTTGAAGCGTTGACGGCCCAGCCTAAACGGCCGTCTGCCAGATGAGCCAGCAGTTCTGATTGGGCGCCGTCGATGTGCCAGCGGGATTGCAGGGAAGATTCGATGAGGTTTGTGGATAACGGCCGTAGCCCAATATTGCGGCAGCGCGAGTTAATCGTTGCCATGATCGTATCCGGGTCTTTGGCCGTGAGCAGCAGGATGACGTTGTTGGGCGGTTCTTCCAGCGTTTTAAGAAAAGCGTTGGCCGCGCCTTCAGTCGCTGTGTCGAAGCGTTTGAGGATGGCGACTTTATAGCGCCCTTCATAAGCAGAAAGGTTCAAGTCTTGTTGCAAAGCGCGGATTTGGTCGATTTTCAGGCTCATTTTACCGCGTCCGCTGACTTCGGGGGTGACAATTTTGACATCGAGATGTTTGTCCTGGCCGATGAGTTTGCAACTGCGGCAAGTGCCGCACGGCCGTTCTGCCACAATTTCATGCTGACAGTTCAACGCCTGGGCAAAGGTACGCGCCAGCGTCGTTTTGCCAATCTGGTCGGGGCCGGTAATTAGATAGGCATGACCGACACGCTCATGTGTAATCGCTCCCGAAAGTAGTTCTACCGCCCATTCATGCCCGATGACTTGATTCCATAAACTCATGGCTGAATTGTAGAAGTGCTAGAGGGAACGGTCAAATATGTTATTCGTTTAGTACCTTATCAGTGAACTGCTTGCACAGAAAACAAGAATTTTTGCATCGAATTAACACGAACTTGTGCTGAGCAAGGCCGAAGTATTGGCGCGAATTCCTTTTTCGCGTTAATTTGCGCCAATTCGATGCCATAATTTTTTGTTTCTGGTTTA
>JACSSI010001260.1 GCA_014879345.1 Anaerolineae bacterium
GTAGAGGATGATAAATGGGTCATCGTTGGACGTGCGGCCGTAAACGTAGCCACCAATCCAATGGATATGACCGGCGCTTTTGAGAACGGCCGTCAGCATCTTTTCTATTTTAATCAGGTCAGGTGTACTCATGATGTGCATCTCCTGGAAGAAGAGGGGGGAGCAATCCCCCCAGCTTCTTATCTTTCATACTATCCAAACAGCGCGTCGTTAATTTCATCAGCAGTCATGGCCGCATATTTGGCGCGGCGGGCGGCTGCTTTATCATCGTTATTGTCCCGGTTGCGGGCGGTGGTGGAAACGGCCGTTTCATCAGCCTTTTTTGTTTCATTTAGCTGTACCTGGGTTTGTTCATTTGCTATAATCATTTTCAACATCTCCTTAAAGGTGTTGGTTGCCCCCGGTGTGACTTTTCCCGAGTTACCGGGGGCATTTCGTTTATTAATTCCCCTAAATGATAGCATAAATGCTATCGCCAGTCAAGCAAATAAACTATTAAATTATATACTGTGTTGCATTTGTATAGCTCATATGCTATCATGTCTCCAACTAATTAGGAGACGTTGACCATGATCACAAATTTTATTGACGACACGAGGATTGATAACCGGCTCCCGGCAATCTTGGCTATGAAAAAAATGTCAATCCGACAACTCAGTGACGAAACCGGCATTGTTTACACCATGATCCGGGATGTTTATCATGGGAAGCGGCAAAGCGTGAAGTGGGAAACCATTGACCGCATTTGTCAGGTTTTGGGTGTGGACGTGGGTGATTTGTACGTCCGCATTCCAGAAGGCGAGGGGTAGGGGAAACGGCCGTTTCTTCTACTTGTATTATGAGGATTAACACCATGACCCAATACCATATTAGGCCCACTGACGGGAACCGGGCGGCGTTATGGCAAGATCTGTTACAACGTGGCAGCCTCCCGATCACAGATGGCCGCGCACGGGCGGGGTATGGCGGCCAATTGGTTTATGACATCGATGTCCGGGCGTTGTCAGATATTGACCGGGCGCGGTTGGCTGGGTTGATTGCGCTTCAGAACCAGATTAGCATTTTTGAGGCACGGGAGCTGGTCACTGTTGACGGTGTGAGCATACCGGCCGTTGGCACTGAGTTGATGATAGAGAATTGAATCATGAATGAATCATATTTTGTACAGTGGGTAAACAGCGAGGGAATGAAACAAGTGCCGGCGTTGGTCAATGGCTGCCAAAGTTTTGAAGAGGCGGCCGTATGGGCAGTTGAGAATGACCGCCCACAATGGGCCACAGGTAAAACGCGGTTCATTGTTCACCGTGGGCAAACAGGCGATCCGGAAACACCACGAGCTGAATTTACCATTGCCAGCGTAACGGCCGTTTAGAGCGATTATGACTACAATCCCGACTAAAACCCACATGGAAACCTACTTGTCATGGGACACGGTTCCCAGTCATCTAAAAACCAAAACACAATTGGCTAAAGCCGGGCTAAAATTGGCACCCGGACAAAAGCCAGTTGCAAAAA
>JACSSI010000142.1 GCA_014879345.1 Anaerolineae bacterium
GTCCCAACTGACCGTGCCGCTGGCCGAATAAGCCAGTCCACCGCCCACCGTGCCGTATTGCCCGGTAATGGCTGGCAATGTCAGGATGGCGCGAGTCGTTTGGCCGCCGTTCGGATGGCGCTGTAAGCCATCGGCAATTTTAATGAGGCCAGGCCGCACACCAGCATACAGTCGCGCCAACTTCACAATATCACCTGCCGCCAGTCCGGTAATGCGCGCCACACGGGCGGGCGGGTAATCGGCCAACTGTGCTTCTAACTCCGGCCAACCGACCGTATTTTCAGCCAGCCATGCCTCGTCGTGCAGCCCCTCATTGACGATGACATGGGCGATACCCAGAGCCAATGCGCCATCGGTGGCCGGTTTGGGCGCGATATGCCAATCTGCCCCTTTGGCCGTGCGCGTCCGTCGCGGATCAATGACGATAAGCTGCGCCCCGTTCCGCTGGGCATCTTTTAAATGCGGCATAAAATGCGGCGCGGTGGAGACGGGATTATGTCCCCAGACGATAACGAGTTGGCTGTGCGCCACGTCTTCATAGCGTTGAGTTTGGCGTATGCCCAGGGTAGCTTCGACGGCAAACTCAGCCGCTGCGCCACAAATAGAACGCTGCAATCTGCTGGCGCCCAAACGGTTCCAAAAACGGCCGTTTACCACACTCATCTGCACCAGGCCCAGCGTACCACTGTAGCTGTAAGGCAAAATCGCGGCAGCGCCATGTTCGGCGATGATGTCGCGCCAATTCCGGCCAATTTCAGCTATCGCTTCGTCCCAGGAAATGCGCTGCCACTGACCGCTGCCCTTCGGCCCCACCCGCCGCAGCGGATATTGCAACCGATCCGGGTGATAGACATGATCCAGATACGGGCGCACCTTGGCGCACAGCCAGCCCTGCGTCACCGGATGATCCGGATCCGCATAGAAATCGACCGCACGGCCGTTTTCTACTTCAGTTATAACGCCACAGGTGTCTGGGCAATCATGGGGGCAAGCGCCGTATATTTTCATAAAAATAAAGAGTGCAGATTGAAGATTAAAGCGGTGCGTCCAAATCTTTAATCTTTAATCTTTTTAATCCGGTCTTGGAAATGTATGTTGATGCACAATCATCTGTCCATCTAACAAATGCACAAAGCCATACCCTGGTTCGTGTTCAAAATCATGTTGAACAGTTTCGTCGTGCGGCCAAGCGACAAATTGAGAGTAAGCACTGACGATGCTGGCGTAAAAGATGCCATCGTGCATCACCTGCATGTTTTGATGCACGTGGCCGTGAAACACGCCCCGCAACCGTTCTTTAGCCGGGAGCAGGAGATTGTGGAAGGAACGGCCGTTTTGCACCAGCATCTCTCTATCCATACCACCAGAGTTCATCGGCAGCGCCGGATAATGCATAAAAATCGTCAGCGGCGGCCCGTCGGGCTGAGCCTCAGACCGAACGACCTCTAGTTGCGCCTCAGAAAATAAACCCTGCGGGTCAATCTCATCCGGCCCACGTGCATCAACCACCACAAACCGTTCACCCTTCACCTCAAACGCATAAGAAAGCGTATCTGGGTCGTTGCTCAGGTCTGTCTTTGATCCCATTGGCAAATAGCTTGCCAACATGCCTTTGCCGTCATGATTGCCGTTCACGTAGTAAATCGGTACGTTCAACCGCGAAAACAACTCTGCCGCCACCGCAAACGCCGCCGGGTCGGGGTCATAGACCACATCCCCGGTATGGATGACAAAATCAGGTCTCGTCTCTAAATTGTTAATGATGTCTACCAGCTTCTCCGCACAGGGGTATGGGGAAATATTATGACGGTCGCGGAAAACGGCCGTTGGTCCAATATGCGTATCGCTGATATGAACAAAATAAAGCGGTTCCACTTCACCTACAATAAAATGACGGCTCCAGCACCAACCAGAACCGCCATGTTAAATCAAAAATCAGTATACTGTGTGCAGTAAACAGGGTACAGTGGGTTGGTTTTACTGTTCACTGTTCACTGCACACTGTTCACTATTATTGTCCTACCAACACCGTGGCACTAATGTCATTCACCAGCGTCGATACTGTGCTGTCCATCAAGTTAAAGTAAGGAGACGGCTGTACGCCAATCCACACAATAAAGATGAGGAAGGCGATGAAAATAACCAGTTCTCGTTTGTTCACGTCACGCAGCTTTTCGTTTTTCGGATTCTTCAACGCGCCCATGAATACATTCTGGAACATCCACAGCAAGTAAACGGCCGCCAGAATCACACCCGTCGTCGCAAACGCCGTGTAAATCCAAGGATGACCACCCAGCGAATAGGCACCCATCGAACCGAGCAAGATGCTAAACTCGCCGACGAAACCATTCAACCCAGGCAAACCCATGCTGGAAAGCACCACGACCAAAGACAACGCTGTAAACACCGGCACTACCTTCCACAAGCCGCCAAACTCAGACATTTCTCGTGTATGGCGCTGTTCATAAATCACACCAACCAGGAAGAATAGAGCGCCAGTAGATAAACCATGATTCACACCCTGCAGAATCCCACCTTCAATACCAGCCGCGTTCAGAGAGAAAATACCAAGCATCACAAAACCAAGATGGCTAATACTGGAATAAGCAACCAGTTTCTTCACATCTTTCTGCGGGAAGGAGACGAGCGCCCCATAAATAATGCCGATAATCGCCAGCACTGCAATCGCAGGTGCATAATCGAAAGAGGCCTCAGGGAACAGTGGCAGATTAAAGCGGATGAACCCGTAAGTCCCCATCTTCAGCAACACACCAGCCAAAACGATGGAACCGGCTGTCGGCGCCTGGGTATGCGCATCGGGTAACCAAGAGTGGAAGGGGAAAATCGGCACTTTAATAGCAAAAGCGATGGCAAAACCGATGAATAGCACATACTGGGCGCTGGCAAAAGCATCCCGTCCCGCAATCAAATCCGGCACGGAGAAGGAATTATTTGTAATCCCCATGTAGAGAATCGCCAACAGCATCAGCAGTGAACCAGCCATCGTGTAGAGGAAGAATTTGATCGAAGCGTAAACTCGTTCCTGACCACCCCACATGCCAATGAGGAAATACATCGGAATCAGCGTGAATTCCCAGAAGATATAGAACAAGAACAAATCTTGCGCCAGGAACACACCCATCATGCCGATTTCCAACAACAGCATCAGAATGTAATAGGTTTTGATTTGATGGTCAATCGCTGTCCAGGAGGCCAGAATGGCAATCATGCTGATGAAAGCTGTCAACAGAATCATCAGAATGCTGATACCATCCACACCCACAAAATATTGAATGTTTAGGAATGGTATCCAGTCAAAGCGATCTACCATCTGTAAGCCAGGGAAGCCATTTCGGAAACCAATTAACACGGCCACAGAGATGAGCAAGGTAATAACGCTCGTACCCAACGCAATCCATTTGATGGCCTCGTCCCGGCCTTCTTTACGTCCGGCAATCAGGATGAGCAGCACCCCAACTAACGGAAAGAAAATTAAAACGCTTAGTATAATACTCATTGTTTCTCCAAACCCTTTAAAAATAAGGTGTTGTGCAAACAAACTATTTCCCCCACCCTAACCCTTCCCCCAAAAGGGGAGGGAATTGGCGCCCTCTCCCACAAAGGGAGAGGGCTGGGGTGAGGGGTATCTTAAAATGCAAACCACAAAAAATAAGCTAACAGTAAAACAGCACCCAAGAAGATGCCCAAGGCGTATGACCGCGTATACCCTGTTTGGGTTTTACGCAATACGCCAGCCAAGCCTTTGGTAACAGAACCAATGCCATTGACTGTGCCATCTACGCCATATTTATCAAATACATCTGCCAGGAATGTCGAGAAGCTGACAAACATATCGCGGATGATGTTGTTGTGAACAAAGTCGTGCCAGAAGTTCCAATCGACAGTAAAGGCCAGCCAATCAGAAAGCCATTTGAAGGCGGGAACCACTGTTTTCATGTAAAGTGTTTCCAGCGGCAAAATACGGAACCACCAGAGTGGTTTGAGTTTTTGGAGTGGATCGGGATCGGTGGCGGATAACGGCCGTTTCCGATAAACCACAAACATCGCCAACAACAAACCAGACAGTGCCAACAGCGTCGAAATAATCGCCACCACCCACACCAACGTGGTCGGCGTATGCGGGTACTCGTAATTCTCATACGCCGCCAGTTCACCGCCTTCCTCTGACAATTCAAAGATAAGCAGCGACTCTTCCAGCCAATGCTCCAGAGCCAGCGTCAGCCCCTTGCTGCTGGCAACCATCTCTTCGCCGTGTCCCTCTTCCACAACCGCATGACTATCCGCAGCAGCCCCGCCGCCAAAACTGATATTCGGTAAGTTCATCGAACCGCCGATAATGGTCAGCACAGCCAAAATCACCAGGGGAACCGTCATCAAACGCGGACTTTCATGCGCGTGTTCAGCCGCTCCATGTCGTGGCTTGCCAAAGAACACCATCATCAACTGACGTCCCATGTAGAACGCCGTACAGAAAGCGGCAATCGTCAGCATCCAATAAACAGCACTAAAGACATTACTATGATTCACATTGGCATGAGCCAACAATTCATCCTTAGACCAGAATCCGGCAAAGGGGAAAATACCAGCAAGCGCCAGCGCCCCTATTAAATAAGTCCAAAAAGTCCACTTCATCTTGTGGCGCAAACCACCCATCGTACGCATATCTTGCGGATCAAAATGGTCAGGTTCTTGGTCATGGAATTCTTCAGCATCGCTGGGATGATCATCTGAATGAGCATGATGAATATGATGATGCCCATGCTCCATACCATGAATAACGGAACCAGAGCCGAGGAAAAGCAGCGCTTTAAAGAAAGCATGAGTAATCAAATGGAACATCGCCGCCACATAAGCGCCCATGCCTACCGCCGCAATCATAAACCCAAGCTGGCTAACCGTAGAGTAAGCCAACACCTTTTTAATATCAAACTGTGTAAACGCAATCAAACCAGCTAACAACGCCGTACTTGCCCCAACCAGCGCAATCAGGTCAGGGGCAGAAATGACTCCAAAGATACCTATGCCTTGTTCAACAAAGCTCACCCGAGCCAATTCAACTAACACATTGCTCCGTACCAGCAAATAAATGCCAGACGTTACCATCGTCGCCGCATGAATCAACGCCGACACCGGTGTCGGGCCAGCCATCGCATCTGGCAGCCAAACGTAAAGCGGAATCTGCGCCGATTTACCCGTAGCCCCCAGCAAGAAGAGCGCCACAATCGCCGTAATCACCGCCCCAATCGGTGCCGAGAAGAAACCAAAATGAACCGTCTCTTGATGAACCGTCATCTCAATGGCAGATTCAAAAACACGTTCAAAACCAAGCGACCCAAACGTCCAGAAGATGAGAATAATAGCCAGTACCATGCCAAAGTCACCGACACGGTTGACGATAAACGCCTTCCGGCCAGCATCGGCATTCACCATCTTGCCATCCTTCTCCACAGTGAACCAGTAACTAATCAGCAAAAAGGAACATAACCCCACACCTTCCCAGCCAACAAACAGCACCAAATAATTACTGCCTGAAACCAGAATCAGCATGAAGAAAATAAACATGTTGAAATAAGCAAAGAAACGGGAGAAATCCTTGTCGCCATGCATGTAGCCCATGGCATAAATGTGGATAAGTGAACCGACACCCGTCACCACCAGCATCATCGTTACCGACAAGGTATCGACACGCATTGCCCAGGCCACCGCAAAATCAGCCGCCGGAATCACAATCCAATCGGCCACCGGCACAACCATCGCTTCAAAATGATTCGCTTGCAAGGTAGCAAAAAGCGCTAAAGCCACCCCAAACGCAGAGAGCGCCGCCAAAGTAGCAATCCAACCAGACCAGCGTTCGCCAATCTTGCTGTCTGCTTCCACAAAGCGGCGGCCAAACAAAGCGTTGAAGAAAAAGCCGATTGCCGGGAATATGAGTAAAAGGGGAGCTAAACCATATGCTGTCATAAATAAACCCCTACCCCTTTAATAAATTAAGATCATCAATACTGATGCTCTTCTTCGTACGGAAAATCGCCACAATCAAGGCCAAGCCCACGGCCACTTCAGCCGCCGCCACCGTTATTACAAAGAATACGAGTACCTGCCCATCCAAATTACCCAAATAACGGGCAAATGAAACGAAGGCCAGATTCGCCGAATTCAGCATCATTTCTACTGACATGAAGATGATGATGGCATTCCGTCGCAAGAGAACGCCCAGCGAGCCAATGGTAAAAAGAACAACGCTTAAGGCGATGTACCATTCAATCGTAACTTCAGACATTTTCCCCTCGCTTCCGGCTAAAACCGAAGATAACCACACCAATGGTGGCAGAGAGCAAAAGGACGCCTGTGACGAGGAAGGGGAGGTTGTATCCTTCAAACAAACGCAACCCCAAAGCCGTCGGGCTGGTATCAATCATGGGAGCTGCGGAAGTGGTACTGCCTTCCATCACCAATACGATGAAAAAAGCCACGATCAACAGACCAGCCAACAGGATTGATAACCCCAAATGGAACCAATGCTCGCTATTTACACCCCGCAACTGTTCAGCGCCCAAAAGCATGATGACGAACAAGAACAGCACCATGATGGCCCCGGCATATACCGTTATCTGCACCATAGCTATAAACGGAGCGTTTAACACAATGTAAAACACACCAATTGTGGCGAAGTTCAGCACCAAAAACAAAGCACTGTACACCGCATTGCGACTGGTCAGCATCCCTACCGCTGAACCAATAGCAATGACTGCCAATAAACCAAAAACTATAGGATTACCCATAATATGTTGCCTTAAACTCGGTAATCGGTTTCCGGTAATCAGTATTCGGTTTTCAGTAAGCGGTTAACCGCTTACTGATCACTGCTGACTGACCACTGTCCACTGACCACTGTTATTTTGGATCTTCCATCTCAGGAATTGCTTTATTAAAAATACCCGGCTCTACTGTTTGCGGTGTGGGTAGTCCGTTTACGGGTACATCCACAATCAGCATATCTTTTGTGTAAATTGCACTTTGCCGGTCGTAAAAACTTAATTCGTAGTTATGTTCCAATACAATTGCCTCTGTGGGGCAAGCATCTTCACAAAAGCCGCAGTAAATGCAGCGCAGCATGTTTATTTCATAGGTGCTGGAATATCGTTCACCAGGGGAGAACCGATTCTCATCCGTGTTTTCTGACGCCTCCACGAAAATGGCATCGGCCGGACAAGCGGCCGCACACAAAGCACAACCAATGCACTTTTCCAAGCCATTGTCATATCGTTTTAGCTCATGACGCCCCTTAAACCGGTTCCGTACCGGCCGTTTTACCTCAGGGTACTGTACTGTCACCGGCGGCGTCACAAAATGCCGCATGGTAATGCTCATCCCCTTAAGTAGTTCGCCAATTTCTTTAATCATGAATTTTCTCCACTATCAACAGGATAGTTTATCAGCCGAATATGCCCAGCACAGCTTGTTGTAAGGCATCAAAAGCGCCTTCTTCAGCCATTACCATCACCACCGCCAACACGATGAAGTTCAATACGGCCAATGGCAGCATTTTCTTCCAACCAAAGGACATCAACTGATCGTAACGAAGGCGGGGGAATGTCGCTCGAATCCAAATCATAATAAACAAGCCCAGGAAAATTTTGCCAAACATGTAGACGAAGCCCAGCATTGGCACTTGGTCAACAAAGGGGCCACGATAGCCACCAAAGAAGAGCGTGGCCGCAATGGCACTAAAGGAGACCATCTTCATGTACTCAGCCATGAAGAACATACCAAAACGCATCCCGCCATATTCCACGTTGAAGCCGGATGAAAGTTCTTGCTCAGCTTCCAACAAATCAAAGGGCGCTCTCTGCAATTCAGCCATGACGGCTATACAGAAAATAATCGCGGCGATGGGTTGCAAGAAGACATAGTAGCCACCTTTTTGCGCATCAACGATAACACCCAAATCCATGGAATTTGCCAACATCACCGGAATGATAATAGTCATACTCATTGCCAGTTCGTAGCTAATCATCTGTGCCGAAGCGCGAAGGCCACCCAAGACAGCATATTTACTATTGGACGCCCAACCAGCCAGCACAATGCCGTAAACACTGATGGAGGTTACGGCCAAAATGAACAGTACGGCTACGTTTAAACCCGGCACGATGGCAAAATAATCATATTGTTCTGGCAACCAAGGAAGGTCGCCAGCCCAAGGAATCACCGCTAAAACCAGGATGGCGGGAATAACCGCCAGCATCGGGGCTAAGTTGTAGACCCATTTGTCGGCAAAAGCGGGCGTGTTGTCTTCTTTAAAGAAGAGCTTCACGGCATCGGCCGCTGGTTGCATAAAGCCTTTCAACAATTTTCGTTCTTGTTTGCCGCGCCCAGGCAATGGGATATAGCCAGCGCGATTTGGGCCGTAACGAGCCTGCATCCGTGCCAATACTTTACGTTCGAGCAGGGTGGTGTAGGCAAAGCCTGTGATGACCACGAGGCTCATAATAAATCCTACTACCAAACCCCAGAGGGCTATTTGACCAAGTGTCATGTGAGTTCCTCTTCAAAGAATTCCGGTATTCAGTATTCGGTAATCAGTTAGAGCTACTGTTCACTGAAAACTGTGTACTGTTTACTGTTTACTAGTTTTTATTTCCGCAACGGCCGTTCCCGACCATTTCTTGACGCCAGATAACAACCCTAAACCGGGTTGCGTATTGCCATTGACATGCGCTTTTGCGGCAATAGATTCACCGCCCACCATCACGCTCACCCCATCACCATCCGCCACAGCCAATTGAGCCGCATCATCCGCATGAAGGGACAAAGTCGGTTCCGCTTTGCGCTCATCGAGCATAGGCGTGTGATTGATTAACGTGCCAGGCGTATACAACGCCGCCATGTGGATGATTTCCAAGCCATCGGTTTGCGCTTCTGAGATAGCGGGTACATCAAAATGAGCCACATCGCCCTTCTCAGCGGCCGATTGCCACTGTTGGCCGAGACCCGAGCGGTTTTCGTAAGCATTCCCGCCGTAATACAAATCATCACCGCCCACATCAGGCCATTGTTTTTCAACCTGCGCCAGCGTGCGGTAATCCATACCTTTATATTGTGGCACTGCTTTGGCAACTTCCTTAAAGACGAGGCTGGCGGCAAATGGAACCTTGCCCATGCCCAGTCGTTCGCCAATTTGCGCCAAAATCTGCCAATCGGCCCGACTTTCACCAACCACCTGAATGGCTGGATAATACCGCTGCACCCGTCGCTCACCACTGGTAAACGACCCTTCCCGTTCTGCCCAACTCTGGGCTGGGAGAACGACATCGGCAAGAACGGCCGTTTCCGTCATAAACAACTCTTGCACCACCAGGAAATCCAACTGACCTCGGTCAGCCAGCAAACCATCACCCACAGGGTCAGCACCAGCCACAAACAAACCCTTCACCGAGCCATCCGCTGTGCCAGCCGCAATCGCCGCCGCATCCAGACCCGCTTCCTTAACCGCTTTGTAGCCCGGTTCCAACGCCGGATG
>JACSSI010001261.1 GCA_014879345.1 Anaerolineae bacterium
GTGCGCAGTTCAGCCAGTTCTGCCGGATTGACTTCTGGCAGTTCGGGATGCTGTTCTTGCATCGCACCCAGGATTTCAACCCGTTTGATGGAGTCGATACCGAGGTCGGATTCCATGTCCATGCTCATTTCCAGCATTTCCACTGGATAGCCGGTCTTTTCGCTGACGATGACGAGCATCGCTTGAGCGAGTTCTTCGACATTGGTTGAATCGGCTTGTGGTTGAACTGGCGCTACCGGAGAGGCGACTGCACCATTTTGTTGTGGTGCGGCTGGTGCTTGCCCGACAGCTGGTTGTAGATGATCCACGATTTGTTGCAGCGTGCGCAGTTCAGCCAGTTCTGC
Source organism: Anaerolineae bacterium (assembly GCA_014879345.1). Taxonomy (GTDB): domain Bacteria; phylum Chloroflexota; class Anaerolineae; order Promineifilales; family Promineifilaceae. Next base: position 345 of record JACSSI010001261.1, read on the forward strand.
CGGGTTCACTTCTGGCAGTTCGGGATGTTGTTCTTGCATCGCACCCAAGATTTCAACTCGTTTGATAGAGTCAATGCCCAGGTCGGATTCCATGTCCATGCTCATTTCTAGCATTTCCACGGGGTAGCCTGTCTTCTCGCTGACGATGACAAGCATGGCGTTGGCGAGTTCGGCGACATCGGTGGTGGGTTGCGGGTGGCTGGTTGCGGGTTGCACACCGTTATCCGTTATCCGTTGTCCGTTGTCCGTTGACTGCACACTGATCACTGAAGACTGAACAGTGCCCACGGCTGGTTGTAGATGATCTACAATTTGTTGCAAAGTACGTAGCTCAGCCAGTTCCGCCGGGTTCACTTCTGGCAGTTCCGGGTGTTGCTCTTGCATTGCGCCCAGAATCTCGACACGTTTGATGGAGTCGATACCCAAGTCAGATTCCATGTCCATGCTCATTTCCAGCATTTCCACGGGATAGCCGGTCTTTTCGCTGACGATGACGAGCATGGCGTTGGCGAGTTCGGCAACATCGGTGGCGGGTTGTGAGTTGCTGGTGGCGGGTTGGGGAACGGCCGTTACGGCGGCGCTCAGTGCAGGTGTTTCTACCACAACAGGCGCAGCCACAACCGGAGCCGGAATAGGTGCTACTGCTACTGGTTCAACTTTGGGCTGACTAGGCACAACCGCCACGGCTGGCTTGGCAACAGGTTTCGGCACTGAGGCAGCCACAACTGGCACTGGTTCACTGACCACTGAAGACTGAACACTGTTCACTGTAAACTGTTCACTGTTCACTGACGCCGCCTGATACTGCTGCATCAACTGCACGACACTCTTGGCGTAGGTCTCTTGCCCTTTCAGATAGACTTCATGGACGCGAGCCGTTTCTGCTTGATGCTCATGGAGCATTTCCAGGCTTTTCTCGACGCGCTCTTGGAATGCGGATGGATTACTCATAGTTTTGCTTACCTTTGATTCTGGTTTTGGTGCTGGTTGGTTATTTGTGATAACTGGTTTCACAGTCGGTTTAGGTGCTTGAACGGGAGTTGGTTTCGGTGTAGGCACTGCTTTCGCCTCAACCTTTGGTTGCACAGGCGCAGGTGGTGGCGCTACAGGCTTCGGTGCTTGCACCGCAACTGGAGTTACCACCACATTCGGTTTCACCGGAGCCGCC
>JACSSI010001262.1 GCA_014879345.1 Anaerolineae bacterium
CCGCCAAACGGAATCAAGCCGCCATGCAGTGCCAGCCCATTCATGATGGCGCCCATGGCATGTTCACGCACACCAAAACGGATGTAACGGCCGTTATATCCATTTTCCTTTTGAATATCAGCCTCACCATTCAAGTTGGTCTTGTTGGAACCAGTCAGGTCAGCCGAGCCGCCCATCAATTCCGGCAAACGTGCCGCCGCCGCATTCAGCGCCAGGTTAGAAGCAACACGAGTGCCAATCGCTTTATCATACGCCACCGTGAAATCATCCCAACCGGCGGGTAACTCGCCGCGCATACGACGGGTAAATTCAGCCGCCAACTCAGGATAGGCTGCCGTATATGCCACCATCAACTCATGCCAGGCCGCATGTTTATCCGCGCCAGCTTTAGCTGAATCAGCAAACAGAGCATACGCTGCCGGATCGACCCAGAATGGCTCTTGCGGCACACCCAGGGCTTCTTTGGTCAGCTTGATTTCTTCCGCGCCGAGCGGTTCGCCATGAGCGCTGGCTGTACCCGCCTTGTGCGGACTACCGAACCCAATCACCGTTTTACAGGCAATCAAAGACGGCCGTTCTCCATCTGCCATCGCCTCCGCCAACACAGTTTGAACCGCAGCCACATCATGCCCATCAACGTGCCATGTTCCCCAGCCATACGCCTCAAAACGTGCCAACACATCTTCAGTAAACGCAATTTTTGTGGAGCCATCAATGCTAATGCCGTTATCGTCGTAGAAAACAATCAGTTTGCCCAAACCGAGATGTCCGGCCAGAGAGCAAGACTCATGCGAAATACCTTCCATCATGTCACCGTCGCCAGCAAAGGCAAAGGTGGTGTGGTCAACCACATCAAAACCCGGTTTATTGAACTGAGCCGCCAGATTCCGTTCGGCCAATGCAAAGCCAACAGCATTGGAGATACCTTGTCCCAACGGCCCCGTCGTCACTTCCACACCAACGGTATGGCCGTATTCGGGATGACCGGGAGTGCGGCTGCCCCATTGGCGGAAGCGTTTTAATTCGTCCAGCGGCAAGTCATACCCGGCCAGATGCAGCAGCGCATAAAGCAGCATACTGCCATGACCGCCAGACAAAACGAAACGGTCTCGATCCGGCCATTTGGGGCTTTTGGGGTCAAACTTAAGCGTTTGCGTCCATAATAACGCGGCCACATCCGCCATGCCCATCGGCAAACCCGGGTGACCGCTGTTGGCGGCTTGCACGCCATCCATCGCCAACACACGAATGGAATCGGCAACAGGTTTTATCGTGGTAGATATATCATTTTTCATTTTAGTTCTCCTAAACTTCAGACGCGATCTTACCAGAGATGATGAGTATGCCACCACATCTTTTTATCTCCACGTCTTTTAGCAATTTTGAATCAATTTTTCCAGTTCAAGGGCTATTTTGGCCGTTACGCCACCCGAAATTTCCGAGAAGTCAACGAGCTTGCCTTCGTAGTGCCTAATTTTAGCCTTAAAGCAGTTATTGTACCATTAACACTTA
>JACSSI010001263.1 GCA_014879345.1 Anaerolineae bacterium
GCCAATCAGCGTGCCTAAAAAGCCAGACACCATCAAAGGCCCGTGTAAGGCAGGTAAAAACGGCCGTAGTGCAGGCCAACCCCAACCGAGACGCAGCATTCCAGCCCACAATGCAGCCAAAAGCGTGAGGATGACAATAAACATGATAGGAAAACGGAGTTGTGAAGGTTTCATGGCAGGAAGTTTAGTCCAATGAGGAGAATTTTATGTTGCGATATTGCAAAAGAAAGCTATTAGTCAGGGATTGAATGGCGGCGTTGGAAAGGGGCTTGCTCACGCCAAAATGCTTTGATGAGACCGCGTAATTCCATGAAATCTTCGGTGTCTTTAATGAGGTCCAGGTAGAGAATGCGTTCGGCGATGTGGCATAGATTGAAGCACCAGTAGTTGGTCATGAGTGGGTTAATCCAGAGCTTACTGCCGAGGGTGCGGCGTGTAGCATGATGGTCACCGTAATTGCCAGCCAGCGCAGAAAGAATAGAACTGGAGACGATGCTAATGTCGTTGGGCATTTGCTGGAAGACATATTCTGTGGCGGCTTTATACTTTTGCACGGACGACATCTGTTCCAGGAGTGAGAAATTGCCTAAAAAGCCTGCTTGCCGGGTCAATTCGGCGATGGCAGCCAGTGACAATTCGTTGGAAACGCCATGAAAACGGTCGACGCTGAAGCCGAGGCAGACTAGCATTTTTCGTGGGATAGTAAGCTTGTGAACGGCCGTTATGCTGGCAATATCTTCCGCAGGTGTACCCAGCCCGTCTTCATCCCCGCGCATCAAACTGTCTGTACCACCATCAACCAGCACCACAGTATCGATGTCTAGGTGTGTGATAAGGGTTTCATAGGCTTGCTGTAACGGACGAACACCGGTGCGCTCAAAGCAGTAAAGGGGGACGGTTTCGTTTTCATTAGCGAGGAACCAGTCGGCCAAAAATTTTTCGGGGAAATATTCGCCAAATAGGGGTGTGTCAGTGGTAACGCGCAGGAGATTTGGATCGAGCCGTTCTTCACCGATGGGTGGCAGGAAGGAGAATGAGAGATTGGCAAGGAATACCTCTTTTCCAGCTTCTTTGAGACTGAAATAAAGAGGGAGTCCGCAGAAAATGTCGAAACCACCTCCCGCACCAGCCAGAAGGATGCGTTGGCCTTCGTTAAGTTGGGTGAAGAATGGCAGTTCGATCATTTTTGATTCATGTAGTTCAGCAACCTGGTTCCTGAGGGAAAAGGCTTTCAATACCTTGATACCCAAGGAACCAAGTTGTTAAGATAGCGAATTATTTAGATTGCCATTGCTTTGAGGGCTTCAAGCAGCCGATCTACTTCGGCGATGGTGTTGTAATGAGCAAAGCCGATGCGCACGAGGCCACCTTTGTCGAGCAAGCCAAGTCGTTCCATGACGGCGATGGCGTAATAGTGACCGTCCCAGACGAAGATGCCTTGTTCACCCAATTTGGCGGCGACTGCGGCGGGTGTATACCCGGCCAGGCTGACGGCGAAGGTGGGGGTGCGG
>JACSSI010001264.1 GCA_014879345.1 Anaerolineae bacterium
GACGTTCCGATCTTCCCGGTTGGGCTTAAGAAAAGCGGCCGCTTCTGTCTGGGTCGTGGGGTTGCCGTACAAGTTGAGGTTGATGGCCAGGTTTGCCGGGCCACAATTATTAAAGCCCTGGGGAATAATGTCCACGCCTTCAATGAGCGCCTGGGCGGGCAATGGCTCAGGTGTGGGCGTCTGGGTCGGGGGCGGCGCGGCGGTTGGCGCCTGGGTTGGCGCGGCTTGCGCGACACCGGCCGCAGTGGCTGGCCTGGCGGAGCTTGTTTCTGTGGTTGGTTTAGGCTGAACGGCCGTTTCCCTCGTTTCTACTGTAGGTGCGGCTGCCGACGCCACGAGCGTCGGAATGGTAATACGGGCGTTGCCGACTGCACCTGCAGGCGCCGGTAAGGCTGTCGGCATGGGCGTTGTGCCCAAATCGAGCAGGGCGGCGCCCATCGGGATGCGTACGAGACGAACCCGCATTTCTCCAGGAAGGGTCTGTGCCAAAGACGGCAGTGTTAATAAGGCAATAATGAGCAGCATTTGAAGACCAAAAATCAACAAAATTCCATATTTTAGTTTTTTATTCAGCATGTTACTCCACTAAGTTTGAGACATATGCTCAACAGGGTCTGACGTGTGAACCCATACCCACAGGTCGTTGGGCGCATTTTCCGACCAGTTGAACGTCCATTCAGCATCGAGAATGGGCATGTTGACACAACCATGACTGTGCTTATAGCCAAACCGGTCGTGCCAATAGGTGCCATGCAGCCCTGCGCCAATCAATTCGTCAAAGTACATAATGTAAGGCACGTCTTCCAGGAAGTAATAATCCACCTGGCCTTCCGCGCCGGACATCTTGTACTCCCGAAAGCGTGACCAGACCTGAAAGAGGCCTTCGCGAGTAGGCCAGCGGTTAAGCCCGGAAGATAGAAGGGTGGCATACACCATCTGATCCCCTTCATAGGCGGCAAAAGTTTGCTCGTACAAGTCTACTTCCACCCAAAATTCATCTTCGCCAACGTCTTCTGGACGAGAGTCTACATCTACGATGCTGAAGTAGGTTTGGTTGACCCAACGGCCGTCCCCAATGTCGTACCAGAGACTGTCTTCTTCACCTAAAACGGCATCATAAATCTCTACAAAAGTGTAGCGGGGCAGATCGTCTAAGGTTTCGTCTGGCTCCCCATCTGGTTCGTAGCTGGGGAAAACATCCTGTACCACCCAACCAAACGGCCGTTCCGGCTGCTGCGTAATTTGTACACCTTGAAAATCTGCTGCTTCTACCCGTGTGATGTCGTCTTCATGAACATACTCGTTGGCATTGATTTCATACCAGGTCTCACCGGCCTCGTTATCAAACCAACGATTTATCGTTGCATAAAGAAAGCCATCGCCCACGTTTCTTACAATGGGTGCAGAACGACTGGGTTCGGCATAAACATTGGCATTGTCAGCCAGACGGCCGTACCAGCGCCGGCCAAACAAGGTGTCTTCAGGAATCTCCGGTGTTACAAAAACCGGG
>JACSSI010001265.1 GCA_014879345.1 Anaerolineae bacterium
GCAGATTTTGTATCACAAGAAGAAGTAAAGCGTGCTTGTAAAGAACTTGGCATTCGTGACTGGACACAACTGACCAACACAGAAGTGCATCCAGAAGAGGCAGAAATTATTCGGGCCACAGTCGGATCAGAAGCGCTAGACATTCCCGTGGCGTGGTTTCAACAAGGGCTAGAGGTAGAACTTGAACACGGGTTGCAGTTCCCTGATGCCAATGTCACCAACAACCACCCCATCCTCACGGGCAAGATTGTATTGGCCCATCTCAAAGAAATGCTCGACTATTATCTCCGTCTCGAAGTGGCTGAACTGGAAGGCGACATGCTCAAAGCCGCCAAGAAAGGGGATGCGGAAAAACTGGCTCGCATCTACCAGAAATTAGTGGTAGCACGGGCTGAATTGAGTGAATGGGAAAAATCTGAGTTAAACGCATAGTTTTGGGCTAATTATTGGTGGGAGGGAAACGGCCGTTATCAAACCAGCTTCAACAAAAGGTGAAAAAATGACAAAAAACACAAACAGTTTCCTCCAAGACCGGGTCGTATTTGTGCATGCTTGGTTGTTGAATGCTGGCAACAGTATCAGCGCAGATCAGTTTACGCAGACGTTTAGTGACGTAGCGCCACCTATTGGTTGGCATCTGTGGCATATGGCTCGCTTCGCAGATCGCCTCCAATCCAAACTCGCCGTTATCACGGAGGGTGCACAAGTTCCTGAAATTTGGTATCGAGATAATATTGTCTCGAATTGGCATCTTTTACCTGAAGAGCTAGGCGTATTTGAGTCAGGGATGGGGCAAGGACACGCGGAAGCGCAAACCACAATCGCTCAGGTGGGGCAAGCTGCTATCAGCACCTATGCCAATGCGGTCTTTACGGCATGTGATGAGGCTGTAAAAAAATTAGCCGACACCGATTTCGACAAAACGTATCACGGCCTGCTCGATTATGGGTACGATGCGGCCACAGGCAAAGTGTGGGCAACTGATCCCAAAGAATCAACGGTTGGGCAGGATTTGATTTTTCATGCCACGCATGGCAGTAGACATATGGGCATGATGGAAGCCCTTCGTGGTTTGCTGGGAACAGCTGGTACATTGTCTGTGTGAAACGAAAGCTGGTTCTATTTTGGGAAACGGCCGGGGTGCGCGGGGAAATTGTTGACGTCCCAGATTACAAAAGTCTGGCAGACTTTTGTAATCTCTCATGAATATCAACGTAAACTTCGCACACCCGAACGGCCGTTCCCCATTGACCTCCCCTCCTTAAACTTGCTACAATCAGACAGGAGCCGAAGTCAATCATGGATAATTATCCCGCGTGGCAACCTGTTCTCGAAGACATCTCCCTCACCGAGCGCGAATTAGAAATCTTGCGCCTCAAAGCCAAACGACGCACCAACGCCGAAATCGCCGACCAGCTTTTGATCTCGCTCACCACCGTCAAATGGTACGTGCGCCAAATTTACAACAAGTTGGGCGTCAACAACCGCGCAGAACTGGTTGCCGCCGCC
>JACSSI010000143.1 GCA_014879345.1 Anaerolineae bacterium
TAAAAAAAACGCCTTGTTTTATCGTTCTAAAACAAGGCGTTTTTGCTAATTTGAGCTAAAAAAGACACTATCTATTGATGTAATCCCACTATTTATTGAAAAATTCCACGTTCTATTGACGAATAGCACTCTGCAACTCTGCCACTTTGCTCCCTATTCCACCGTCACACTCTTTGCCAGATTTCGTGGCTGATCCACATCACAACCCAGGCGCACCGCCACATGGTAGGCAAACAATTGCAGCGGAATCGTATTGACAATAGGCGAGAGCAGCATCGGGGTAGGCGGCACATAGACCACATGATCAGCTTCCTGTTGAATCGCCTCATCTCCTTCCGTGGCGATGGCAATGACGATGCCGCCTCGTGCTTTGGCTTGCTGAATCTGGCTGATCATCTTGTCGTAGAGTGCATCCTGCGTGGCGATAGCTACTACCGGCATCGTCTCGTCGATGAGGGCGATGGGGCCATGTTTCATTTCACCCGCCGGATACCCTTCCGCGTGGATGTAGCTGATTTCCTTCAACTTCAATGCTCCTTCGCGGGCAACTGCGAAATTGATGCCCCGGCCCAGATAGAGAAAATTGTGAACTTTAAAGAACTGATTGGCTAGTTCTTCGTAGGCAGCATCATGGTCTAAAACGCGGCCAGCCAGGTCTGGTAGCTGGACTAAATCGTCGATGAGTTGGCGTTGTCGGGTGGGTGTGAGTGTGTGGCGTAATTGGCCGAGCGCGAGCGCCAGCAGGTATTGGTCTGTGAGCGACGTGGTGAACGCTTTGGTACTGGCGACGCCGATTTCGGGGCCAGCTTGCATGGGGATGTAGCCGTCTGAGATGCGGGTGGATTGGCTGCCAACGGCGTTGACGATAGACCAGAGGGTGGCTCCCTTGGATTTTGCCAGTTCACAGGCGGCCAGGGTGTCAGCGGTTTCTCCTGATTGGGTGATGGCAAGAACGGCCGTTCCCTCATCAATAAGCGGATCATAATACCGAAACTCAGATGCATACGCCACTTCCGTAGGCAGCTTTGCCATCGACTCAATCATAAATTTACCAGCCAGGCCAGAATAGTAACTCGTGCCGCAAGCAATGATGATGAGCTTGTTGATCCGCTGTGCCAGTTCCGGTGTCAGATTCATTTCTGGCAGCTCGACACGGCCGTTTTCAAAATCAACCCGACCGCGTACGGTGTCGATGAGCGCCTGGGGCTGCTCGAAAATCTCTTTTTGCATGAAATGTTTGAACTCCCCCTTGGCGGCGCTAACCGGGTCCCAGCCGATGTGGTGGATTTCTGGCTGGAGCAGATTCCCCGCTAAATCTGTCACATCATAGCGGTCACAGGTCAGGATCGCCATCTGCTTGCTTTCCAGAAAAATCATGCTGCGCGTATATTCCAGAATGGCGGGAATGTCTGAGGCGATAAACATTTCATCCTCGCCGATACCCAGGGTGATGCCGCCCGCGTTGCCCAGTCGAGCGCAAATGAGGGTGTCGGGGCGGTCGATGCTCATGACCACTACGGCGTTGGCGCCTTTTAACTGGACGAGGGTGTGACGAACGGCCGTTTCCAATGATTCACCAGCCTCCACATACCGTTCAATCATCTGCACAATTACCTCCGAATCAGTGTCAGATTCAAATATAATGCCTTCTGCCTCCAGTTCATCGCGCAGCGCCAAAAAGTTCTCAACAATACCATTGTGAACGATGACCACCTTGCCATTCATGCTAACGTGAGGATGGGCATTGCGCTGACTTGGTTCACCATGCGTAGCCCAGCGCGTATGGCCGATGCCAATAAGCCCTGAAAGGGGCGAAGCATGTAAAGATGCCATCAAATTGCCCAGCTTTCCCACATCACGCCGTAACGCGATGTGACCATTTTGCTCCAGCACAGCAATGCCAGCCGAGTCATACCCCCGATACTCCAGCTTTTTTAACCCACCCAAAACCACTGACGACGCATCACGAGAGCCAATATAACCAACGATACCACACATAATAAACCTCCATGGTTGTGTGACATAGAACAGAGTGCAGTGTTTTCATTACGCTGCCAAAATGGGCGCACGTAAACTGAACAATGCCATATGCCTACTTGTGGCGTCCCTAAGTTGTCTTGAGTTGGGGAACGCCCCTTCAGAAATAATATAAAATTGACCACGTGTGTTGAGTTTTGTGCCAACAGTTACCCATTGGATTTGTTTCAACACGTCTTGAAGGGGCTTAGAAACAGAATCGTGGCGATTCTGGAAGGCATCCGCTGATCTTTCGATTTTCCTGACTGCGGTCTGCTGTCAGTTAGGCCTACCTCGCGGTAGGCAACCTCCACCTCGTCAACCGGAATAAACAGGGTATTCAACAAATATTCCGATCCTTGCGCTAACCAGCCCTGAGATAAAATTATCTCATTATTCAAATTGTTAAATGATATTCAAGTCATGCTATCCGCGCTTTACAAAACTGTCAAGGAAGCCCAAACTGCCAGGTAGATGTTAAAAGATTTGTCTCGAGTAATTTATAGGTTTAGAAGCTAAAATCGTTAGAGTCTCTCGAGACAGAAACCTGACCGTGATAGCGGCAAGTACTTCAAAATTGACAAAATGCGTTACAATTACACGAAAAAGCATCATCTTTTTCGTTATGTTTGCTACCCCGTTTGAGAAAAGATAGTGGAGGGAACTTGAATGACTGCACGAACCAAGCACTTGCTGCGTAACTTTATTCTCGAATTATTTGTTTATGGTGTGTTGTTGGTTGTCTATTTTTTGACGGTCTTACAATTCTTGGATGAGCCTCTCTATAATTTGTTTAACCAAAACTTGTGGGTCTATGCGGGAGCGGCTTTGCTGCTAATTGTTGTACAAGCAGTGGTTTTGGAATGGGTAACATCGTTCTTAATAGACAGACTTGGTCTGGAAACCTTGGAGTAGTCCATGTATTTTCCGATAAGTGATGTGACGATTAGCCCCTTCCTTTTGATTGGTATTGGTTTCATGGTGGGGATATTGGGCGGTTTTTTTGGAGTTGGTGGTGGCTTTTTAGCCGGGCCGATGATGTTTTGGGCGGGTGTGCCTATGAATTTTGTGATAGGCACAGATTTGGCGCATATGACGGGCAAGTCGATTGTGGCTGCAAAGCGCCACCGCACATTGGGCCATGTGGATATGCGCCTGGGCGCTGTCATGATTTTGGGGACGATGGTTGGCGTTGAAATTGGGGCGAATGTTATTGAGGCATTGGAACTGTCTGGCAATATTGATCAGGTTATTGGCATGATTTATATTGTCATTCTGATTCTGATTGGCAGCTTTACGGCGTGGGAAAGTATTAAGGCGATTCGTATGGTGGATTCTGGGCATGCTGAGGGCAAAGATGCCCTGGCTTTCACCTCAATTACAAGAAAGGTACGCAAAATCAGAATTTGGCCGATGGTCTCTTTCCCTGGTTCGGGTATTGATGAGATTTCGTTGTGGATTGTGATTGGCGTGGGCATGGCAACGGGTATTTTGGCCGGGATGCTGGGCGTTGGCGGTGGGTTTATCCGTATGCCGATGTTGATTTATTTGCTGGGCGTGCCGACGCATGTGGCTGTGGGCACTGATTTGTTTGAGATTATTTTCTCGGCTGGATATGGCACATTAACTCATGGGGTGAAAGGCAATGTCGATATTTTGATGGCGCTGGTGATGCAGACCGGGGCGGCATTGGGCGCTCAAATTGGCGCGACTGGTACGCGTTATTTTGCAGGGCCACGTATTCGTTTGTTTTTCTCGATTTTGCCTTTTATTGGCGCTGCTTTGGTGATTATTCGCTTGCTGAATGGGGGCGTGGCGCATTAGGAGTGGCAGTCATGAAGATGTTGATTTGTGTTAGTAAATTACCTTATGCAGAATCGACTTTGTTATTTGGGGGTTTGATTGCTGGCCTTGAAAAAGCGGATGTGACACTGACAACGGTGATTCGTAATGAAGTGGATCGGCCGTTAGCCGAGGAGATGTTAGCCAGGGCACAAGCATTATTAACTGTGCCTCAGGTGGAAACGGCCGTTTGTATCGGGTCACCTGCTGCGGCAATATTAAACCAGGCTGAAAGCGGTGATTACGATACCATTGTGGTAGGCGGTCATATATTAGGTGGCTTCTTTGATCGGTTTGCTACTTCCACAATGAAAAAAGTAGCAACCAAAGCCGCCACCAATGTGTTAGTGGTTCAGGCGCGGCGTTCTGCAATCAACCACATCCTCGTTTGCACGGCCGGGCGCGAAGTAGATCGGCCATTAATTGAAAAAAGTGCCTCCCTTGCTAAAGGCGCAGACGCAAAGGTAACGGTCATGTTTGTTTCTGATCCGGTTCCGGCAATGTATACCGGCTTGAAAACGATGGAGGAAACATTATCAGAGTTGCTGCAATCTGATACCGTGCAGGCACGAGAATTAAAATGGAGTATGCAATATTTTAAGGATACTGGCGTAGACGCCAAGCTAAAATTGCGCAGTGGTATTGTCACTGATGAGATTCATCATGAAATTAAAGTTGGCGATTATGATCTTGTGATTGTTGGGGCTCAGACTGAGAATAATTTTTGGAATGAGTTGTTAGTGGGCAGCATCACAGGTGATATTGTTGAATTGTCATCCAGTTCTGTTTTCGTGGTGCGCACGCATAGGTAGTAGTTCAGCATAATTCGCGTCAATTAGCGTTAATTCGATGCCAAAATTTCATACATCGTGGCCTCGGTGTGAGTTCAGCCGAACGGTGCGCCCCGCTCATGGGGAACTCCTCAGTCACAACAACATCTCCTTATTATTTTCAAGGAAAGGTAGCTTTCATTGACTTTAGATATTGCCCTTGTCTTACTTATTTTAGTAGGTTCGATTATTTTATTTGCTTCGGAAAAGATACGTGTTGATTTAGTGGCCTTGCTGGTTTTGTTGACCTTGCTGCTAACTGGTTTGATTACACCGGAAGAGGCTTTTTCAGGGTTTGCCAGCCCGGCAGTCATCACTGTGTGGGCCATTTATATGGTGAGTGCCAGTCTGACACATACCGGTATTGCGGATTATATTGGCCGATATATAGAGCGTATGGGGGGCAATGGTGAAGGACGCCTTATTTTTGTGTTAATGGGCACGGTGGGCATGATGTCGGCGTTTATGAATAATATTGGGGCAGCGGCCGTTTTGCTGCCAGTGAGTATCGTATTGGGAGAAAAGGCGCGTATTCCTGTCTCTAAACTGCTAATTCCGTTGGCATTTGGCTCGTTGTTAGGTGGTATTACGACGTTGATTGGCACGCCGCCGAATTTATTGGCGAGTGATGCGCTGGCGCAAGCTGGCTTCCAGCCTTTTTCTCTGTTTGATTATTCGCCAATGGGGGTCATTATATTGTTTTCCGGTATAGCTTATATGGTGTTTATTGGACGGCATTTGCTTCCCGGTGACAAACGTATTACGCACACGCATACAAAGTCGGCTGAACTAACGCGGGAATATCGGCTATGGGACAATTTGCTGGAGTTGGAAGTGTTGGAAAATTCACCTTTGATTGGCAAGACGTTGGTGGAGACGAACCTGGGTGAGTTTTATGATTTTACGGTGCTGGGGGTGTTGAGAAACGGCCGTTTACGTTTAGGTGTCTTGCCCAATGCCCATATCCAGGCAGGAGATGTGCTCATTGTCAAAGGAATTCATAACGACGTGCCTCAGTTGGAAAGGGAAATACTGGTTCAAGAATTAACAGAAACGGTGCGTGATAAAAATTTACGCACGGCTGAGGCCACCCTGGCGGAACTGGTTGTAAGCCAGAAAGCACATTTTATTGGTCAGACCTTGCGTCAGATGGAGTTTCGCAATCGTTATGGTCTGACGGTGCTTGGCCTTTGGCGTGAGGAATCGCCTATCAACGAGCATGTGGCCGATGTTCCATTGCAATTGGGTGACAGCTTGTTGGTGCAGGGCAGGCGGGAACGCATTGAAGCGGTACGGGAAGATGATGCGCTGCTGCTGCTGCGTGAACCAGAAAAACTGAACCGTCGTTTGAGCAAAGCGCCTGTCAATTTATTGATTTTTGTGGTGATGATTTCGTTGGTGGCCACAGGCGTGCTGCATATTTCGGTGGCGGCCGTTTTAGGTGCGGTACTCTCAGTTCTATTTGGCTGCATGACGATGGATGAAGCGTATGATTCTGTGCAATGGAAATCGGTATTTCTTATAGCCGGTATGCTGCCAATGGGCATTGCTATGGAAACTTCCGGCACTGCCCAGTTTCTTGCCGACTTCATCATCAATTTGGTGGGCAGCTATGGTGCTGGCGCAATCATGATCGGGCTGTTTGTGCTGACGACGATCTTGACTGCATTCATGTCGAACGCGGCAGCGATTGTGTTAGTGGCGCCGATTGCAATACAAACGGCCGTTTCCCTTCAGGTTGATCCGCGTGCCTTCGTGATGGGTGTAGCCATTGCTGCTTCCATCGCCTTTGTCACACCCATAGGCCATCAAGCCTGCATACTCGTATACGGGCCAGGCGGCTACCGTTTCTTCGACTATGCCAAAGTTGGTTTGCCCCTCACCATCCTCATCTGGATTCTGATGGTGATCTTCTTGCCCCTGTTTTGGCCGCTTGCCATGTAGGGCGGATAGTCAATCTGCCTGCCCAAAATAGAAAGCCAGAGTTCAACAAGTTATAACGCCATCATAAACTTGAAAATGCGATCAGAACAGTCAGGTAAATGTTCATGTGCATAGTCAGGATACAAATCCAACGATTTTGGTGATGAGATTTTGTTATAAGCCGCAAATTGAGTCGATGGCGGGCAAATTTCATCACGCAAGCCCACACTCAGCAAAATTTCAGCGCGAATACGTGGACAAAGGTGTTGAATATCAATGTAACCCAGTTTTGTGAATAGTTCATCTTCCCGTTCATGCCGCGGATCAAAACGGCGGAAATAGCTTTTCAATTCATCATAGGCTTGTTTATCCAAATCTATTTCCCATACACGTTTGTAGTCTGATAAAAATGGGTAGATGGGTGCGGCGCGTTTGATACGCGGTTCCAGGGCCGCACAGGCTAACGTGAGACCGCCGCCCTGACTGGCTCCCATGGCACCTACGCGGGCTTCATCTACATCTGGCATCGCCATGACAATGCGGGCTAACTGAGCCGTGTCCAGAAAAATTTGGCGCATGGTTAGTTTTTCTGGAGCATCTTCCACACCACGAATAAAATGACCATTCAACGTCCAGCCCTTTGTGCCGCCCATATCTTCAGATAGACCACCTTGTCCCCTGCAATCCAGCGCCGCGACGGTGAAACCGGCCGCCACATAGTTGATTTTGTCATTCCAATCCCCTGAATTCATAGAATAGCCATGAAACATGAGAATAGCTGGGGTTGGTGTGGTGATGGTTTTAGGTTTCAGAAATTTGGCATATATCCTGGCCCCACCGACACCGGTGAAATAGAGATGGAAGCAGTCGGCGACGGGGTGCTGGAAATCGGCAGGAATCAGTTCTAGTTGCGGATCAACGGCCTGCATTTCCGCTAAACTTTGATCCCAGAAGGTATCAAAATCGGCTGGACGAGGGTTGACTCCCTGGTAGGTGTATAGTTTGTCAAGCGGCATATCGAAGTTGAGGGGCATGATTTATTCTCCATCATGAAAAATGTGTGAGTTGGATTTTAGCATTGATTTACAGGATGGTGAAAAGAAATGAGAGTTTGAGGGATGGCTGGGGGAAACGGCCGTTTTCAGGGTGCGGTTTAAAGTTTTGTATGAGACTACAAAAGGCTCCTCAAATTTAATGCCAATTAGTATTGGTAAGACTTTTGTAGTCTACTTTGTTACACAAAAACTAACCGCACCCCGTTTTCAACCCCAATTGACATAATCAACCCACAAATGCTACAATCAGTTGATCAGTTAGCACATTGCCAAGCAAGTTTCCCATGAGAGGTGTCCACCGTTCGGCTGATCTCACGCCGAAGCCGCGATGTATGAAAACCTGGGAGCGCGGTCTGCCAGACCGTGAAGGGCGGACAAGCTGTCCGCCCTCCCGTTAATGAAGGAGTATACGATATGAAAAAATATTCTCTCTCACTAATTGTTTTACTAATTATGTTGTTTTCAGGACAACTGCTATCGGCAGAAAGCAGCCTGCAAGCAACTGGCACAATTCGCGGAGGTGTTTATTTGGATGCTGACAGTGATGGTCAATGCGTGGGAACTGACGCAGATAAGCCAATTCCTGGTATTGATGTCGCCTTCAAAAATGGTAGCCAGGAAATTACTTTGTATTCAGGAGAAGATGGCACATTTGGTTTACCCATAGCGGGAGAAGGATTGTGGCAAGTCACAGTACAGCCTGATCCTGGTCAATGGCGAACCACCTCAACTAGTTCACAGACAGTGCGAGTTTCCCCCGTAACCGGCCTGGTGCAATTGGGTGTTAATTTTTGCTTACAGCCTGTAAACAGCAGCACAACCACCGCCACCATGTCTCATACCGCAGCCAGTGATGATATAGCCACAGCCTCGCCTTCAGCCCAAATGACCCCCGAACAGATTAGGTCTGCAACTTCTGAAGAACTTTTGACAAATCCACCCGAGCCTATACCTGATCCCGACATGGATGTTGAAGCAGCTACAGAAGTATCTTTGGTTTCAGAAGCTGAATGGTTGGCTTACTTAAATCTATTCCGCGAGATGGGAAATTTGCCTCATTTGCAGACAGAGCAGCCTCTTTCAGAAGGCAGTCAGTTGCACAGTCGATATATGGTGGTGCTAGATGAACCTATTTCCCATAAAGAAGACCCAACTAAAGATCTGTATACACCTCCCGGAGATATTGCCGCGCAGCACAGTAATATTTTTGCAACAACACAGGTAGAAGCCGATTATAAATGGGGTATAAACTTCTGGATGTCGGCACCGTTTCATCAAGTGCCGTTAATTGATCCTGAGCTAGCTACAGTAGGTTATGGTCATTTCAACAAAGATGTGGGCACATTTAATATGGCTGCGGTTTTAGATATTAAGTCCGAGGATCAAATTGCTGAACATGACGTTGAGTATCCGATTTATTTCCCGGCTCAAGATAGCTCGACATGGATTGTTCGCCACAGCATGTATGAATGGCCTGATCCTCTGGAAAGCTGTCCGGGCTATGTTCGTCCAGTTGGCCCTTCGTTTGTTTTGCAGTTGGGTGATGGCAGCAAGACTCCGCGTGTCACCAGCCATCGTGTAATAATGGGAGATATTGTTTTAGAAAGCTGCATGTTTTATGAATCGAATTATGTAAACTCAGACCCATATGCCCAAAGTACGGGACGTACGATTTTGGATGAGCGGGACGCAGTTGTGGTCATGCCTCGTTTGCCGCTAGAAATGGGAAAAACGTATACGGTTGAGATTATAGCTGACGGTCGTCCTTATATTTGGTCTTTTAACACGGGGCCGGTGCCGACGACTGATTAAAGCTGCATTTTCCCAGCAATTCTCAATTTGAAA
>JACSSI010001266.1 GCA_014879345.1 Anaerolineae bacterium
GGTGGAGCAGGAATTCGTCGTTACAGACAACGTTGGTTTCTTCTGCCCAGGAAACGGCCGTTTCTAAGGTCACATGCGGTGGACGGAAAGAGTAGTCGTACAGGGTGAAAATGGGGGCGATAAACAGCGGCTCCGGGCTGAGCGGCCAGCGTACATAGGCATCTTCCGGGGTGTGAATGCCATAGCGGCGGCAAATGGCGACCAGTTCGTTATAACGAAACAGACCACGCGCCGCTTCAGGCTGTTGAGATATTGTCCATAAATCATGGTTGCCCGGCGTCCAGAACAATTTGGCGAATTTTTTGGTGAGGAGCGCCATCGCTTTCTCGAAAAGATCGATGTTTTCGCACACATCGCCGACGACGATGAGCCAATCTTCCGGGTGAGGGGGCAGGTCGATTAAGGCTTGCCGATTTTCTGGACGAGCGAGGTGCAAGTCTGCGATGGCGAATAATTTCATGCTAATTTTTTAACTTTGTCAGAACGGCCGTTACCTGCAAAGAGGCGGCTTGGGTGTGAACGGCCGTTACTTGCTCAGATGATAACGGCCGTAGCATCTCCTCAATTAAAGCACGGGCTTCAATACAATTCTCCGCTTGAGCCGCCGGTTGGTCAACCATCCACAGCAGCAGCGGCAGCGCCTCCTCTGGGCGCTCTTGGGCGTGGTAGAGACGCCCCAGTTCAAAAATCGCTAAGGGAATCAGATACCCATACTTGTGGGCAACCGCTTCAGCCAACGCCGCCGCCAAAAGTTGTTCGGCAGGAGTAAACAGCGTCATTTCACGGTAAACAGAGACAAGCATGGTTTTTGCATGGACAACAGCCTGGGGATGGTTCGCTTCCTTGAACAAAGCGATGCCGTTTTGCAAACGCTGCTCCGCTTCTGAAAAATCCCCTGCCTTTTCAGCCAGCGCCCCTAGATTGCATTGAATAATCGCCTCCGCTGCCCGGTCGCCTACTTTCTGGCACAAGGGCAGCACTTCTTCATAATGCGCCTTCGCTTGCGGGTAATTGCCCAGTAGATAATACACATTCCCCAGGTTTGTCAGCGATGAGCGCAGGCCGTGTTCATTGTTAATCTGGCGGGTGATGACGACGCTTTCTTCTAAGTATTGCTGTGCCTGCTCCCAATTGCCGGTGATGTTGTGATACCCGCCCAGGGCACTCAAAGCATCACCAATGCCCTGCGTATCATGTGTACGCCGATAAACCAGCAGGCTTTCTTCATATTCTTTGCCAGCAGCCTCATAATCGCCTGAAATGATCGTTAGATACCCTTTGTTGAGCAGCACAAAGCCTAATTCGGCATCATCTTCAATCTGGCGAGCCAATGCCAGTGCTTCTGTGAACAAGGCGCCGGCCTGTTCGTTGTGACCCTGCCAGGCGGTGAATGAAGCCCAACGCGCCAGCACTTTGGCGTATAACCTGGTGGCTGCCGGGTTGGCTAAGGTGGCAAGCGGTTTGAGCGCATGGGCGGTTTGTGCCAGCCATTCAGCCCCTTCCTGGA
>JACSSI010001267.1 GCA_014879345.1 Anaerolineae bacterium
GTGGGAATCCATTCACCACCACCTGTGGATGCCCGCCTTCGCGGGCATGACACGATTACCGGTTTATTTGATGAAGTTCCATTATGCCTCGGCGCAGCTAGAAACTGTACAGGTGTTTGTCAAAATCTAGGAGCAGCGGCGGCTGAGCTTGTCGAAGCCTGAGCGGTGCGAGCCACCCGCCTTCGCCTTCGATGGTTCGACTCAGCTCACCAACCTCAAGCTCAGGCTACGGCTACCTGTATAGTCACAACTATAAAAGTGGTCACAACAAACCGGCCTATTTTGAAGCACGCACCAGGTCTGGACGTTCGATCCGGGTTCGGTAAATAGTTTGTGGCAGAGAAATCCCTTTGAGACTGACGGGACCAAATTCTTCCAGGTTTATGGAGTCTGTTAACGCTGAGGCCTGCTCTTTAAGCGACTGGTAGACAAGGTGCGAAATGATAATCTGGCCGTCCTCAGCCAAGTCTACAAGGCGGTGGGCGATGTTCATCGGTTCACCCACCATGCGGAAACTCATACGGGATTCCGCACCGACATTGCCCATGACCACATCGCCCATATCGAGACCAATGCCCAATCCTAGCTCTGATCCAGATTGATTGAACCAATCCTGTCTGAGTTGGTTGAACTCTTTTTGCATGGTAACGGCCGTTACCATCGCCCGATAGGTCGCATCAGGTTGATCAAAAGGCACATTAAAGCCTACCAAAATTTCATCACCCGTTAACTCAAAAACCGTGCCGCCAAATTCCAGAGAAATATCCATCATGCGCGTAAAAAACTGATTGAGCTGGTTAACCGCCTCGTCCGGCTCAATACGCATGATCATGCCGCTCGTCCAATTGCGTAAATCGGCAAACATCACCACCGCTTGCCGCCGCTCACGCCGTGACATCAGCCCAGGTTCGTGCGACATCACATGGTCTACAATGCGCGTCCCCATATAGCGCGACAAGGTGTCTTTAAGCAGAGCCTGTTCACGACGCTCATCTGCCAGCCGCAGTTCTTCTATCTTTTTGAATTCGGTCACATCCTGAATGACGGCGGCAAACCCCACTTCCTGAATAGGAGAGATGCTGACATAAAGTGTTTTGCCATTTTCCAATGTGATTTCCTGAGGTGCATCCCGCCCCGTTTCGCTCTCAAAACTTGGCACTAAAACGGTTAACGCTGGCACTGAATGGATGACACGGCCTTCAACTTGAACGGCCGTTACCCCAAACAACTTCTCCGCAGCATCATTAAAAATTGTAATGGTCAAAGACTCATCCGTCGTCACAATCGCATCGGTAGATTGTGACAAAATAGCGTTGAGCTTGCGTCGTTCCTCGCTAATTTCCGTGAAATAGTTGGCGCTTTCCAACGCCGATGTCACCGAAGTGCCAATCGTTTCCAATAACGAGAGGTGCTCTTCATTAAAATAACCAGCTTGCGGATGATTGAGAATGATAACCCCGACTACTCTTGTTGGACTGACCAGAGGCACGCCAATGGCTGTCCCTT
>JACSSI010001268.1 GCA_014879345.1 Anaerolineae bacterium
ACGCAGCGCCATGAGCGCCCGAATGGCGTTGCGCGTGCGATCCATCGCATAAGTTTGCAGCACGTTGGAAAGTGAGAAGAGGAAGAGCAGCATCGCCCCCTCAAAATACGCACCCACCAGCGCCGCCCCAATCGCAGCCAGCACCATCAACAAATCCACATCAATACTGAACTGACGCAGCGATTCGATGCCTGCTTTCAGGCCAAACACCCCGCCCGCGATATAGGCGATGGCGTAGGCGGTCAGCATCAACGCTTCCGAGCCATCGAGTATTTCAAGCGCAAGACCTGCCATCATAGCGATAAAAGTAATGATGGTGGCGATGAGTTCCAGCTTTTCAGCCGGATAAATTTCGCGCAATCGCGCCCATAATCCTTTGTCAGTTTCTGTTGATTGGGTTTTGTCTAGATTTAATGTTTTTTCTGTCATTTTCCCGTCCCCACGACGTGGTCATTGTAGGGGCTGGCCTTGTGCCTGCCCTTGTTTTTGCTCGTATACCCGACCAGTCAAGGGCGACCACAAGGGTTCGCCTCTACCTTAAATGTAAGCTTTCAAATATCTCCCGATCTTCCGGGTCTAGCCGTGCCAATAAATCGTCACCCAATCTGGCATAAATGCGCTGGGTGAGCATTTCCATCCATACAAACTGCCGTGCAATCAGCACTAAATCCTGGTTACGGGTGATGGTGGCGTTGGTTTCCTGGCGTGGATTGGAACCGGCGATCAAGACTTCACGGTCGTCGGCATCGACCAGCAGGGTGGCGGTGATGCCTTGCAGTTCGCTTTCCAGCGGTGGATGGTAGGCGACTTGGCCGCATTCCAGGCTGCCATCACCCGTGAGCAGGGTGTAAATGGAGACCCTGCGTTCATACGCAGCGCAAATGGTGGGGCGCAGGATGTTCAGGTCGTGGTCTGTCAGCACAAGGTACAAGTCTGTTTCTGCTTCCTGGATGAGTTTGGCGGCATAGGCGAGAACGGCCGTTTTTCCCCCAATTGTCCACACCCGATCATCTGCTGTGTCGGTGTACAAGTCAACCAAGCCGATGCGCAAAGCCCCTAGAAGCTGCTCGTGTTCTGCTTGGTGGTTGTCGAGCAACGTTTGTGGTGGTAGTGGGCGGTACAACGTGGAGCGTCCTTCTACCGTTTCCAGAGCCGCACCTCGATGATGAAGTCGTTTGAGCGCTTCGTATACCATTGAACGCGGTACACCTGATTCTTTGCTCAGTTGATACCCAGTTGCCGGATTTTCGCGCAGCAGGGCTAGATATACTTTCGCTTCATACTCGGTAAAACCAATTTCGTTAAGTGCTGTTTGTAGATCAATCATAATATTGTGTAGTTGTTTGCAGAATAACTAATAGTAATAATATAAACAACTAACCCAAAATGGTCAAGGATTTATTGTAGCCAGGGTGCGGTTAGTTTTTGTGTAACAAAGCAGACTACAAAAGTCTTGCCAATACGAATTGGTATTAAATTTGAGGAGACTTTTGTAGTCTCATACAC
>JACSSI010000144.1 GCA_014879345.1 Anaerolineae bacterium
GCTGTGGGGCAACAAGCTGAAGCAGAAAATCAGGTGCGGCTCATTTTGAACACGCCTAATTTATGGCAGATAGCGGCGCTCAATATCGCCGCTATCTTGCTGGCGCAGCGCTCTCCAGTCCACAGCGACTGGGCGTGGCAGCTTCTGGGTTACGGCGAAGGGCGATTCGGCCGCCATCGTGGGGCGGTGGCTCAGCAAATGATCCACCGTTTTATGCCCCCCGCCATGAAAGCGACACCACCAACCGAGGTTGCCCGGCTGAAACAAGAAGGGCAGCAGCTTGAGGGACAAGCGATTTTTGCTGACCTGCTGGCGGCGCTGGCTTGAGTAGAGCGTAGTGCGTAGTGCGTAGAAATTTACGCACTACGCTCTACGCACTACGTTCTACGCTCAAAGTGCCGCTGTAAATTCCAACGCAATCCCATCAGGATCATAGAAGGGCAGGACGGCGATGCCGAAGTCGGTGAGATCGGTGATGCCGCCATGGGGGATGCTTTGTTGATCGAAATAGGTAACGGCCGTTTCCAAATCCTCTCGACTCTCCACCTGAAAACTCAAATGGTCTAGTCCCACCCGCTTCTCGTCAAAGCGATCTGCGGCAGGCGCACTGGCTTCCATGCCGATCATGACTGTGCCATTGCTGGTGAGGGTTTTCGGGCCAAACTCCGCGAATTTTTCAAAGCCAATTTGCTGATAAAAGGCCAAACTGCTTGCCATATCGGTCACAGTTAAGGCAACATGATGAACAAGGGTATGCTTGATGGGTAAGGTCATGATTTCCTCCTAACCTGGATAAGCTAGAACCAAAAAGTTTATGGCATCGAATTAACGCGAATTTTCACGAATTTCCTTTTCGCGTTAATTCGCGTTAATTCGATGCAAAATTCCTGTTTTTGGTACAAGCAGCTTACTGATAAATAACTAATTTAGGCGGCTTTGTGAGCAATGATGAGTGATGGATCGGGACGTTCAATTGAGACAAAACCGGCGCGGGTAAGCCATTGCCGGTATTCGCTTTCCGTGTAGGCACGGCCGTTTTCATAGGAGTTCAGCAGCACCAGATCAAACTGCACCGTCCAGGCGGGAGCGGTACGACCATCGTCTAAAATGGCCGCTTGAATGAATAAATCGCCGCCTGGGTTTAACAAGGCAAACGCTTTTTTCAAGGCCAGCGCCACGGCCGTTTCTGCCAATGTCTGCGTGAAGGCTTTCATGATGATGGCATCATAGCTGCCGGGAACAGCATCATGCAGAAAATCGGCGGCGATGGTTTGGATGGGCGCATCCTGAATAAATTGCTGGCTGATGGCGGTGACGTGGGGGTAATCGAGAACGGCCGTTTGCAGTTCGGGAAACCGTTCAACCAGCGCCAGCGCCAGTCCACCCGAGCCGCCGCCGACATCGAGCAGGGTGCGGTAGCGGGAAAAATCATGCTGGTCGGCCAACAAACGGCCAGCCGCCAGCGCCCCAGGATGCAAAATGTGCATGAAACGTTCCAGTTCAACCAGGGGCATGTCGGCAAAATCACGCCGCGCCTGTGGCTGACCGGAACAAATGGTGGCGGCGGTGTGGGGGACCACTTCCTGCCAGACAAAGCTGAAGAAGTCGGCCAGCCCAGCCATGTAACGGGGATGCTGGCGGTTGAGGTAAACGGCCGTTTCCGCAGTAGCCGCAAAACAGTCACCATCCCAGGTCAGTAAACCAGCTTGTGTCAGCGCAAATAATAAGCGGGACAGACGAGGTGGGTCTACCTGTAGGTGTTGGGCGAGTTGCTGGGGGGAAAACGGCCGTTGGCTCAAAGGCGTAAATACGTCCAACTGCAAACCAGCCAGCATGGCGAATGCGGGATAAACACCGTTCAGCAGTTCAGTTACTTTTTTGGGTGGCGAGTTCATTTCGGACATAATACCTCTGAATCGAACTGTGATGTGGTTATTGTACAACATGACGTTTCCAGAACGTTTCCAATTGGCATTTTGCGATTTCTTATGAACCATATCATTGGCGCTAACCAGCAATTCTCAATTTGAAACCCAAATTCAGCGCGTATTGGAACGCACAAAATAGAGAACGGCGTTTAAAACGACGAAAGGCTTGAACTGGGCAGTTCAAGCCTTCGCCAAGGGAAAGGATATTGCTCCGTGGCGGAGTTTACTCCGAGTGGAGTTTGGGAGAAGAAGAATTGAGGATTTGTTAACTGTCAGGATGATACGCTGGTTGTGTTAACGGCCGTTTAACACCTTGTTACCATTTTGATAAGATTTTCTCCCACTCAGCGATTTGCCTCCAATAAGGCTCGCATTCCCGCCAAATTTTTCGTCAAATCAAGGTCGGTATGGTTTTCCAGCTCAACCGTGAAAGCCGCGATCCCCTGTGTAGACAACCAGTCACCCGCATCCCCCGTCACCGGATAGGCATCGAACTTTTCATGAACCGGGTAGCCAGCCGCCAAGCCATAGATGCCTGCCGCCTTGACGGCCGGTTCATAAGTCGCACCACAGCCAGAAGCAAACACACCATCAGCCGCACTATGCAAAAAAACGACCACGTTGGGTGACGTTTGCAGCAAAAAATCACGCAGCACCTGCGTCTCTGGTTCAGAAAATGGCTCCGAACCACCAGAAACCCATTGATCCCGCCAATAAGCAGATTGTCGCCACTCGCAATCCCAGTTTCTGTTCAAGTCAACCTCGTTGGCATTGACACGACCCGGAAGTGTTTCCTCCAGAGGAATCTCAGCAATATTGGTGACGGCTTCCAGCGTTTCCACCATCTCGTTGACCAAAGCCAGCCCGTCAGGATTGACAACGGGGATGATGTGGAGCGTCACCGAATCTGGGATGGCGTCTGGGTTGTCGGTGAAATAATCAATAGCTTTTACTGCCAGCGCACTCGAGTTCCATTCATAACCACCGTGCATACCGCCCACAATGACAACCTGATTAGAGCCATTTTTGAACTGATATGCGGTTAACGGCCGTTCTGCTACAGATGTACCAATCACCGTCAACGCACCCAGTGCCATGCTGGTGGCTGTGGCTGGCGGTGTGGCAGAGGGAGGCGGCGTTTCTGTGGGGTATTGGAGGACAGGGGTAGCCGTGGGAACGGCCGTTGTCGGCAACGGCGTTAACGAGGGCAGCGGTGTCGCTGTATTTGTAGGGAGTGGCGTAAAAGTTTGTACGGGAGGGGCTGTGGCAATCAGCGTAGGTGGTGACGCCACCTCTCCGCCACAAGCAGCCAACAGCCAAACAAATAGAAAAAGTAAAACCTTTGGGGCGTTCTGTTTAGAATGTATGTTTTGAATCATATGGGAATGGGCTTTCCCCTGTTTTTTTGCACACTTGTGCTGCAAATGTATTACCGAATTATGGGCAGGCTTCATCTCTTAAAATTTGGGTATCAAGCACCCAGCCAATTATCGCTGCATCATCTGCCGCCTGCACTTCAATAAAATCCGTGTCAGCACAAAATCCAGGAGCAGGCAGCGCCACGGGTGTCGTTTCTAAAATAGTGACGAATTCGCCTGCATTCAAGGCCAATTGAGCCACCGCCGCCGCACACGTTTCTATCGTCAGGTCTTCCACTTGCCACACGTAGACAATTTCGATATTGGGATCAACACAGCCCACATTGGCGGGTGTGACTGTCGGTTCTGGTGTAGCCGTTGCCTCTGGTATGAGGGTTTCTGTAGCCAGGGCTTCAAGCTGATTTGTTTCAACCGCTTCGGGCGTTTCGGTTGCTTCAGGAACGGCCGTTTCCTCATCAATCACAACCGCGCGTTCAGGCGTTAACCGTTCACCATCTGCCGCTGGCAAACCAAGCGGCACAGCCGTAGCCTCGCCCCCCACACCATCCCCCGCCGAATCCTGACCGCGCCACCACCACAACAGCGCCGTCACCACCAGCAGAAAGATGATCATCGCTGCCCAAAGCCACACGCTTCGCTCTTTTTTCGGTTTATCGGCCGCTGTTGGCGCAGGCACGAGGGGCGGTTGATTGGCGGCTTGTGTTACCACAACGGCCGTTATATTGTCCTGAGAACCCGCTTCTTTCGCTGCCTTCACCAGCTTCTCAGCCGCCTTGGTGGCTGAATGATTTGCCACAATATCATAAATGGCTTCAGGCGCCACGACCCCGCTCAAACCGTCTGTACACAGCAGCAGCGTATCCGCCTCGGCAAAAGGCTGCGGTTCCGCCAGGTGAATCTCAATATCGATCCGGTTGCCTAAGACCTGTGTCACCAAATTGCGAAACTGATGCTGTGCCGCTTCAGCCGGTGTAATCACGCCGGCATCCAACTGCTTTTGCACCAGGGAATCGTCACGGGTCAACGGCTTGAGCTTTTGCCCGGAAATCAAATAAGCACGTGAGTCACCGACGTGGGCGATATAGAGGATGCCTTCATGGTGAACGGCCGTTACCACCGTCGCCCCCATCCGCAAACCACTCAACTGCGCCTCATCAAACACAGCCTGATTCGCTTCACTGATCCCAATTTTAAGTGCCTGGGGAATGTCCTGTCCCTGCTCTCGCGCTCGATAAAACGCATCCGACAGCACCGCTACCGCCATCCGGGCCGCAATACCGCCATGCTCTTGCCCGCCCACACCATCAGCTACAATATACAACGCTCCCAAATGCACGGGCGACGTGCGGTCTGGCTGCCACAAAGCATCTTCATTTTCTTCACGATAGGAACCTTTATCAGTGACAGCCCCTACCAACCTGGCATCATAATTGCTCATCAATTATCCTCAACTACAACATAAAAAACGGTACGGCCTAATTTGATGTGCATCTCATCGACCAAGGTGGCGGCTGGCACACGCTGCCAACGGTGGCTGGACTGATTCTCTAAATAAATGCCATTGGTGCTGTTTAAATCTTGAATATGATATGCACCACCCTGCTCACGCACAACTGCATGATAACCTGACATGGAATTATCATCAATAACAATGTCGTTCCCCGGGTCACGTCCAATGCGCATAGGTGGTATCAAATGAAATTTAGCACCCGCCATTTCCCCCTCAGCAACCACCAGCCACACTTTCATAGACAGGTCAGCTCGCTTTATTTCTGGTTTAATTTGACGGGTTGTTGCCTTTGCCGCAGGTGGGGGCGTCGTTTTAGTTTCTGATTGTAATGGAGTGTGGGCAAGGGGTGAGGCGATGATAGTTTCCACTTCAGGCTGGGCTGTTCCGGCTGCCTGGCTCGGTTTGCCCCCTGTCAACCCGCTTTCACCGCTCTCACGAGAAGCAAGTCCAATCCCTATCACGACCAAACCAAAACTAAACAACGTCAGCCACAAACCAGGTTCTGTCGAGAAAACCAGGTTTTCATTTCCCCCGCTGCCGCGCCACTGCCACCCTAAAACAATCAAGCCCAAACTTGCAACCAAAATCTCCCACACAGCCAAAGGCATTTGCCAGGCTGGTTTGTAATGTTCCACAATGAACAATATGAGTACAATTAAAGCTGAAAGGGGAATAAAAAAGAGGATAGAACGGCCGTTTAAGCCATCCAACGCATACACACTGCCACCAACCGCTAACTGATACCCGCTAAACTGACCAAGCCCCCGCCCGTTAAAAGAGACAGAGAACCAGGGCAAGAAGAAAAAAGCGATAATGAGAACGGCCGTTGCGCCTGAAATTGTTTTGCCCCGCATCCTTTACTCCAGAAAACCATCAATCCAATAAACCGTGAATTCATGATAACCTGTCAATAATACATTAGACAAGATGCAAAACAGGGTTTTACCAGAATTTTAACACCAGAAATCGAAGCCTCCGGGAGGTTCCAAACCTCCCGGAGGCTTTTTGGCTACCAGTCAAACTTGTACACCACGCCCTCAGGCGTCTTTATTTCACGCCAGCCATATTTACTCAACGTCACGTCAGACTGACGGCCAAATTGAACCAGTATTGGCGCGAAAGTTTCACTAGCAACCTGCGCCGCCTCATCGAATAAATCGACTGTATTCATGCCCAGTTTCCGCGCACAATGATGGTACACCGCCAAACTCACCGCCAAATTACGCTTATCGGGAATTGTATAATTGGCGATGGTCGCCCCGACCAGCCCGCTCAACAATCGGTCTGGAGCTTCCACCCGAACAGACATCGTTGCCGCGCGGTGGCCGTAAATACCAAACATCGCCCGCTGCTTCTCCGTAAAAGCCTCGGCAAACAGGATGCGCTGTTCTGGTGTGGCAGCCATAAACCGCGTCACTTTTTCAGCTAACTTGTCGTCTAGTTCATCGGGTAACGGCCGTTGGTAATAATCAATCGCCTTCACATCCTGCAACGCCGCAACCGACTCTTCCACAAACGCTCGAAACGCATTCCCATTTTCTGACATAATATCAAACCTAAAAATCAAAAGGCAGAAGACAAAATAATTAATTCTGCCTTCTGCCCTCATTCTTCTGCCTTATTTTTTTAACTTCCTATATATTTCAGCAGACTCTTGCCCGTCATCTCTTTTGGCTGTTCCAGACCCATTAACTCTAAAATAGTGGGCGAAACATCTGCCAGCTTACCGCGCGGCACAAGGTTGATGTAACCATCATACCCAATAACGAAGAAAGCCACCGGCTGCGTTGTATGGAAGGTATGGGGATTGCCGGTGAACTTGTCGATCATGCGGTCGCAGTTGCCGTGATCCGCCGTCACACAAGCCACACCACCCTTCGCCACCACTGCCTCAACCAATCTGCCCGCACATTCATCCACAGTCTCCACTGCTTTGATAGCGGCTTCCAATACACCGGTATGCCCCACCATATCGGGATTGGCAAAGTTGACCAGGATGAAATCATCATCATCTTCTTCAATGCGCTTCAGGATAGCTTCTGTCAGCAAGGGGGCACTCATTTCTGGCTGCAAATCATAAGTTGCCACTTTGGGCGATGGCTCCAAATGACGTTCTTCACCCGCAAACGGTTTCTCTGCGCCGCCGTTGAAGAAGTAGGTCACATGGGCATATTTCTCCGTCTCCGCGGCATGGAACTGCTTCAAACCCTTGTTACTCACCACTTCAGCCAACACATTCACCAGCTCAATTTCAGGGAACAATACTTGCGCCGGATAGCTGTCGTTGTAATTGGTAATTGTCAGCAAATTCAAGCCGCTGATGAACTCACGCTCAAAACCATCAAATTCCGGGAACGAGAAAGCCGTCACCAATTGGTGCATACGATCAGCACGGAAATTATAAAACAGTATCGCATCCCCTGGTTTGATGGTGACATCGCGATCACAATCAATAGCGACGGGCAGCACGAACTCATCGGTCACACCGTCAGCATGGGCTTGTTCGATGGCGGCACGGGCGGAAACGGCCGTTCTGCCTTCATGCCCCTCGTGCTTCGCAATCACATCATAGCCCATCACCGTGCGCTGCCACCGTTTATCCCGATCCATCGTGTAATAACGGCCGCCAACAGACGCCACCGTCACCTTTTTTATCTGCTGATACGCTTCTAACGGCACCAGGAAATCTTCACTGCTCTCCGGCGGCGTATCACGGCCGTCCGTAATAATGTGCAGCACCGGACCAATACCATGTTCATTCGCCATGTCTAAAATAGCAAACATATGGTCGCTGTGGCTGTGAACACCACCAGGGCCAAACAGCCCCACCACATGCAAATTGCCGCCGTTTGCTTTCACTTTGTCGATGGCATCCACCAACGCTGGCAGTTTCGCAAAAGAACCATCTCGAATCGCCAGATTGATGCGCGTCAAATCCTGGTAAACAATACGGCCAGCCCCCAAATTGAGATGCCCCACCTCAGAATTACCCATCTGCCCGTCCGGCAAACCAACTGCTTCACCAGATGCATCCAAAACCGAACGTTCCAATGTGCGATTCCACTTATCGTAATTAGGCGTATTGGCTAAAACAACTGCATTACCTTCCGCATTTTCCCGAATTCCCCAGCCGTCCAAAATAAACAAGGCGACGGGTTTGTAGTTTTTCTTCATGATTTATTACTCCCGTATATTGGTCTTTTAGTCGCATAGTCTTTTAGTCATATAGTCGCATAGTCTTTTCGTCTAAATAACCAGACCAACCGACTATCTGACCAACTGACTATCTGACTAACCGACTAAATTCTACCAGCCAAACAAAAAAGGCGATAGGTTTATCACCTATCGCCTATCAAAGCTCCTCGGGTTGGACTCGAACCAACAACCCTGCGGTTAACAGCCGCATGCTCTGCCATTGAGCTACCGAGGATTACAGCGACGGGGATTCTACCAAATCTCCCTCCTATGTCAAGAGTAATTTTAAAGTTGGTTTTTGAGTGTGACGGAGTGGCAAGGTGGCAAGATTGCAAAGTTGCAAGGTACAATGTCACCCTATAACTTTGCAACTTTACAACCTTAAACTGGAGGTCTTTTTCATGAACAATATTGCAATCGTAGTACATGGTGGCGCGGGTGCCTGGGAGCTTGGCTCAAAGCGGATTCGTGTAGGGCGGGCAGCCTGTGATGCGGCGGCTTTGGCGGGACATGCTGTGTTGAAAGCTGGTGGTAGTGCGTTGGATGCTGTGGAAACGGCCGTTCACATTCTCGAAGATTGTCCAGCCCTGGATGCCGGACGAGGCAGCTACCTCAACAAACTAGGTCAGGTCGAGATGGACGCCCTCATCATGGACGGCCGCACCCTCAACCTGGGCGCAGTCGCCTCCATCCAGCGCGTGCGCTACCCCATCAGCCTCGCCCGCCGCGTCATGACAGATACCGAACACACCTTTCTCGTTGGCCCTGGAGCCGATGCGTTTGCCGACCAAATCGGTTTTCCCCGCTGCACAATTGAAGAACTCATAGTCAGCAGCGATGACGACTACGAAGATGCACCCGGCCCGTTAGGCGATACCGTTGGCGCAGTGGCGATGGATGCAGAGGGCAACCTGGCATCAGCCACCTCCACCGGCGGCACACGCAATAAAATGCCCGGACGTGTCGGCGACAGCCCTCTCGTTGGCTCTGGCGGTTATGCCGATAACTGGACAGCGGCCGTAGGTGCTACTGGGCAAGGCGAATCCATCATGAAAGTTGTCCTCAGCAAGCGAGTCTGCGATTTAGTGAGCGACGGGTTATCGGCACAAGCAGCATGTGAAGCCGCCATCCGTCTGCTGGAAGAGCGTGTCGGTGGCGAGTGTGGCCTGATTGCCATTGACAGCCAGGGAAATGTGGGCATCGCGCGCAATACCCGCGCCATGCCGTATGCATTTGTGGTTGGCATGGATGGGAAGTTGAAAAACGGGCAATAGACACCCAACCGCCGCCAAACGCCAACAAGAAACCATGCCAGAAAGAGACAAAAAAAGGCCAAGTGCAAATGCGCTCGGCCTTTTTCCTGTTCACTGATTACTGAACACAGTTCACTGGTAACTACTAAGTCTATCGAGAAAGACCTGTCAGGTTTGGCCTGGCTAGATGGTTATCTCTCGAGTAAA